>JAFQII010000286.1 GCA_017397605.1 Clostridia bacterium | reverse complement strand
TGCGGTATCATCAAGATACAAAGAAACGAAAAAGGACGCCACCACCATGACAGTCAAGACGATTTCCTCTCGCAAATGCATCAGCAAAAGCACCGTACGCGCACACTGCAGAAAAGGTTACTACCAAGGCGCTTATAAAAAAAGCGGCAGATGGATCATTCCCGAAAGCACGCAGAATTTGTCTTGCGCCAATTGGCAGCAGCTCTCGTTCTTTCCCCTTTTGTCCTGCAACTAAAAAGAGGGCCGATTTGCTCAGCCCCCCGTATCGGTTATAGTGTTTTGATATAGCAGCGGCGGCGTCGGTGCTGACGCTTTTCAAAATACGTCCACATGCTCTGCACGGCACCGTTGGTCTCAAGCTGGGGACCCGTTTCGCAATAGCGCACGCCGTTCTCAATCAATTTCGGCAACAGCGCGCTCATAATGATCGCGGGCACGCCCTGCATCTGATACTTGGGCTCAACCGCGACAAAAAACATCTCCAGCGTATCGTTTTTGCCCTTGAGCGCGCGCAAAAGACGAAAGATCCCAAACGGGAGCATCTTTCCGTCCGATCGTTTGAGCGCTTTTGCAATCGATGGGATCAGCGCGCCAAAGCCGACGATCTTTCCCTCGGTGTCCTTGACCGAACAGATATAGTCCAGATTGACCAGCGGAATATAACTGTCGATCGCATGCCTGATCACCTCCGGCGTCAGCGGAACCGTTCCATACAACTTGGAAAATGCGACGTCAATCACCTCAAACGCCTCAAATGCATCCACGTATAGATCCTTGCGCTTGGTATACATCGTGACGGCAAAGCCTTTTTTGCGCATGATATGCGATGCGACACGCTCGATGCGCGGATCGATATGATCGGGAACGCTGATGCGGTGCTCCACCCAGTCGATGTCCTTTTGCAAGCCCAGACGCTCCATATGATCCGAATAATACGGATGGTTGTAGAACGTGATGGACATGTTAAATTCTTCAAACCCCTCGACCAGCATGCCCTCGTGATCCATATCGGTAAAGCCGATCGGACCCATGATCTCGGTGTAGCCTTTTTCCCTGCCCCACGCTTCGACCTCGGCAAACAACGCCTCTGAGACCGCATAGTCGTCGATAAAGTCAAAACGGGTGTAGCGGATCGCGTTTTTGTTCCATTTTTTGTTATATGCATGATTGATCAAGCCTGCAATGCGTCCGACGATCTCGCCGTCTCTGTACGCCAAAAACAGCCGGGTCTCACAAAATGCATACGCGGGATTTTTATCTGCCGAAAACGTCTCAATCTCATCGGACGCCAAAAAGGGCACATAATACGGATTGTCCCGATACAGGCGGTTGGGAAACTCCACCCAGCGCCGCAGATCTTTTTTGGTCAAAACTTGCTTGATCGTGATGCTCATGCTACACCTTCTGCCGTTTGATTTTCTGTATTTTACCACACAAAGAGACAATTGTCAACAAAAATTGATTTTTCGTCACAAATTGGTCATTCTTGGAGAAAAGGTGTTTAGACAATCTGTTTTGTGTGCATACTACCGTTACAATCTTACGGAAAGGGTGTTTATTTATGGTAGAGCAGGACACAATCAAATTGCTGCGCGAGTGCGACGCGGGAATCAAAATGGGCGTTTCGTCGATCGATGACGTGATGAAATACGTCGATTCCAATACGTTCAGACGAAAATTGAGCGATTGCAAGATCGAACACGACAAGCTGGATACGGAGGTGCAATCGCTTCTTTCCAAGTACCGTGACGACGGCAAAGAACCCAACCCCGTCGCCAAGAGCATGTCATGGATGAAAACCAACGTGATGCTTGCGGTCAAGGAATCCGACCACACGATTGCGGATCTGATCACCGACGGCTGCAACATGGGAGTCAAATCCTTAAACCGCTATCTCAACCAGTACAAAGCCGCCGATGAGGTCTCCAAGGACATCACCAAGAGACTGATCAATCTGGAAGAAAAGCTCGCGGTGGATATCCGTTCTTATCTGTGATCATCCATCGGACGTTCCCGTTTTCGGGAGCGTCTTTTTTATCGGCGTGCCAAAAAGCACACCTCTTTTTTGTTTAGTTTTAACAATTGCAAACAGACGGATAACATGGTATCATAATACCATCAAATTCATTCCGGGAGGATGTACCGATGAAAAAATACTTGTCTTTTTTTCTTGCCTTGATTCTTATTCTGTCGTTTGCCTCATGCGGCGAAACGACCGTAGAGGAATCAGCTGACAATTCCGATGCGTCGAGTCTGCCGATCGACATTTCGTCCGCACCGCAGGAGAGCTCTGAGAACTTTGTGATGAGCGAAAAGGTCGAACAGATCCGCTCCGTCTTTGGCGAAGAGGTCGACCGCTCGTTGCTTGCAAAAAACGTGTTCAAGGGCTTGACATACACCCCGAGCCGCAATGCAGACGATGATTACAGCGACAAAAACAACCAAAAACTGACGGATGGAAACACACACGAAATCATTTATAACACGCACACTTACGCCGCATGGAGCGGATCGTCCGCCGTTTCGATCACATTTGACCTCGGCGAAGGCGAGCATGCGATCGGCGATATTTCCGTCGGCTGTGCACAGATCAAGGACTACAGCAGCGGTCTGCCCGATTTTGTTTCGATCCGCGTTTCCAATGATAACAAAAACTATATTGACATCGGCAAGGTATTGCGTCCCGAGGACATCCCCGACACTGCGAGATATATTTATTATTTTTCCTTCCCGCAGGCAATCACTGCGCGTTACATTCGTATCGTGTACGCAAAGCAGGCGAATTTCCGCCTGATGACAGACGAGATCATTGCATACGAATACTGCGAGGACGGCATCATCGATCCGACGCTCGGCAAGCCCGTTGACCAGACCTATACGATCAACGATTTCTACGGCTACGAGCTCAACCTCGGCGAGTCGAATGTCAAGGTCAGCGAAAGCGACGCGGACTACAACGAGGTGCAAAACCTCGCGCAGCTTGACGGCGTGGAATTTGACGTGGACCATTTTGAGCCGTTCTTTGTGGGACACACCAACAGCGGCATGGACAAGATCGGGCTTTTGACCGACGGCAAGCGCCACAGCTCCGATATCGAGGGAGATTATTTTATCTTCTACCGCGGTGCAGGCCGTCACGTTGTCGCCGATCTCGGCGCAGTCATGGCAGTGCAGGGATGCACGGTCACGTTCCAGGACCGCATCTCGTGGGGTATCGCAACCCCGCCCGTATACTACATCAGCATCAGCGAAAACGGCACGGATTGGGTAACGGTATTTGCGGAGCACAACCCCGATTACGGCGACAAATCGCGCCTCGACGACACGCGCGAGATCTCGTTTGCAGATACCTACCGCGCGCGTTATGTGCGCATCACCTTCGGAACGGTACCCGACAACACCAAATCCAGCTCGGTCTACATGGGCGAGTGGGAAATTTACGGCACCAAGAACCCCGACGGTGCAAAAACTGCCGAGACGGATCTCGATATCATTTACGGAAGATACCCGACCCCCGAGGAATACGGCATCAGCGACATCCTGTTTGCGGGCATCTCCGACAAAGTCGGCGAACACAGCACGGGCTATCACGTGATCACGGAGGACACCGCATACCACTACCTCGCAACCGTCGATGAAAACGGCAAAGCGAACGGTTTGCTGTACGATTCCTTTGCGTTTACCACGCGCGGCGAGATCAGCTGGATGACCGACCGCAACGAGAGCTTTGAGTGGTTCTTGGAAGAACTGTTCTACGAGGGTGAAAATTTGGACGCAGTCGACGCGGCAAAAGCACGCGTCAACGAGGAACTCGGACTGACCGACAAAGCAACCGTATGGATCTCCGTCAACTGCCCCGTCATCGGCGACACGTGGAACGGCAAGACCATCAGAACTGCCCAAGATTACATCGACTGTCTCAAATGGATGGCAGACACCGCCATCGCGCGCTTTGAGGCAGAAAACTATCAGCACATCGAGCTCGCGGGCTTTTACTGGCAGGTCGAGAACCTGCGTCCCAACTACCACGCCCCTGCCGAAGCACACGACATTGAAGCGGCAATCGCGTTTAACTCTTACGTTCACGAAAAAGGACTTCTGTCCCTTTGGTGTCCGTATTACAGCTACCTCAACGGCATCTGGCACAGCAAGTACTACGGCTTTGACATCACCTGCTGGCAACCCAACACCATGTTCTCCCCCTCGATCCACACGCGTATGCGCACCATTTCCGAGCTTGCCAAGCTGTACGGCGTCGGATTGGAAGTCGAAATTGAAGCCAGCCGCCAAAGCAAGGAGTCGCTTGCACTGTACCGCGAGTACCTCGGCTACGGCTACGAATACGGATTTATGCATGCGATCAATGCATACTACCAGGGTGCAGTTCCCGGTGCTCACGTGCTCTACCGCGACGACACCAACGAACTCAACAAAACGATCTACGACGAGACCGTTTTGTACATGCAAGGCAAACTGGACCACAATCCCATGATCAAACCTGCGGCAGATCTGTCCGTATTTACTGACGGCGAGATCACCGTCAAGCACGGCAAAACCGCTTCCGTCTCGATCGGCGAGATCGGAGAGTTGAGCGTACGCTTTGTACAAAGCCCCTTGTACGGCACGGTACGTCTCGATCAAAACGGCACGCTGACCTACAACGCCATGAAAGGCTACGCCGGCGAAGACACGGTCGTCATCGCCATCTACGACGGCGTCAGCGAGATCAAAACCGTTACCGTCAAGGTAACCGTCACAGAAGAATAAGATACGTGAGATTAAGGACCTTTCTTTGAAAAAAGAAAGGTCCTTAATAATCCCCAAAGAAATTTATGTTTAATGGGAGCGTACGGTTTTATTTTATCTCGCACGGCAGTTGAAACGCCGCGTACCCCGCTTCCATCAAAAAGCTCTCGCGGAAGCCCGCACGGTAGCAAATATGCTCGGACGGGCCTGCCCATTGCCAACACGTCGGAAAACCGTTTTGCTTGCAATACTCCACCATAAAAGAAAGCAGTTCGCTTGCATAGCCTTTTCCGCGGTGTTCCGGAGCGGTAACGATATAGTCAAATCTTGTGTTTCCGTGAGACGATATATGGATATCGGAGTAGACAGCGGCTATTCCGTCCAGATAACCGACAAACAGATACGCACCGCCGTGTTCCATGCGCTTTTTGGTCACGCCGACCTCCCACGGCTCGCCGCAGGGGATTAAAATGTCCGTTGCAACACGTTCGTCCCATGTTTTCAACACGCGGATATCCAAACGACGTTCGATTTTGATTTGATTCTCCGCCGTCAACAGCATCACACGGCGGTCGGGAATGGGTGTATACACAAAGCCGTGCGCGTTCAGCACAGACAGATTGTCTGAAAAATAGTTCTTGACGTACGGATGCCAAACGGACGCGCAAATTCCTTTTGCGGTATAAAAAGCGTTGATCTCATCCAACACCGCGCCGAGGTCGGTGATACGATCGGGATAGATGCAGGCGTGATTGCCGTCGTAGGAGCTTTTGTTATCTTCCATATAAAACAATACGCCCCAGTCTTTTTGAACGCAGGACGCAAAACGGCTCGGAAAGTCGATCTCTTCCTGCTTGATTCCGTTGATCAGTTGTTGCATACGCGCCTCCTTGGGTGGTTTTCGCTTGCAGTATACCACACAAACACACACCTTTGCAAGCATTTGGCGGCTTTTCAACCAAGAAGTGTAAACTTTTGATGACTTCCCTTGCGTTTTTGTATCGTACATGATAGAATAAAGCAAATTGTTTTATATGAAAGCGAGAGCAGATGATGAAACGCGTTCTCTCCCTGATGCTGTGCCTTTTTTTGCTGTTGTCGGTACTGACCGCTTGTGCGGGACAGCAACCGTCAGACGCAAGCAGCAATCAAACCGATACCGACGGTTCTTTTGCCGTTCCGCAGCGGCTGATGCTTGCCGACGGCAAGGAATTATACACGCGGCTGTATTCGATGTTTATTTCAAACGCGGACGCACAAACCGTGATGCAGGATGCCGCAAATCTGCAATCGTGGATGGTCGGCACAAAGCCGTCTCCCTCTCCGATCGGCGGTGCGGAATATGACGGCACGATTTATACAAGCGGTGACTTTACCGTCAAAACCGACGACGAGCTCAAGGCAGCGCTCAAGAGAGCAAAATTGGGGGACGTCATCTTTATCCCCTCGGGTGTGACAATCGATCTTGCGGATTTAAGTGTGACGGAAGCCTTTATGATATCGTTGAAAAAAGGCGTGATTCTCGCCTCTGACAGAGGGATCGGCGAGGGCGGCGTGCTGCGTTTGTCTCACCCCGCGGGCACGATGATCATGTGCGGAGATGATTCTGTCGTCACGGGACTCAACATTTGCGGCGTGGTCACGGCATTTGACGGCAACGCCGCGTCGCGCAAGGACAGCGGCATACGCATCATGGGTGACAATGTCGAGATCTCCAATTGCGAGTTTGCCTCGTTTAGCGGTGAAGCGGTCTTGCTGTCCGGCAAAGGAAGCGGCACGGTCGGGCATTGCTACATCCATCACTGTGAGACGGGCATCACAGACAACAAAGGATCGCTGATATTGGTACAAAACGCCTTTTTTGCCAATCAAGTCAATCTGCAGTGCGGCGATGCGGACACTTCCCTTCCCGACGGAAATGGGATTTTGAACGCAAATGATGTCAAAGAGTTGCTTGTCGACCTCGTTTCGCCCGATATCGCGGCGGCGGTTTTTCCCGCTGACCGCTTTGAGGTCTATACCCTGTTGGGCAAGGTCGCAAGCGGCGAAACGGATAAGCTGATCGATGCGCTGGCGATTCACTCGGGAACGACGGAATATTACCGCTACAAAGACCGGTTTACCATCACCGAGGACGGCAAGGTCTACGGCATCACCGATGACAGCTCGCCCTTGGGCGGCGGCGCGGGATACGACGGCATTGTCACGGAAGGCGATTATTTTGTCACCACGCTCAAGGAATTGCAGACGGCGCTTGGTCAGGCAACAGCGGGGCAGGTGATCTTCATTCCGAGCGGCGTGCAGATTGATCTGACCGGACGCCCGATCACGGTTCCCGCAGGCGTGACGCTCGCATCCGACCGCGGTGCGGTGCAAAGCGACGGCAGGATCTCCACGGGTGCGATGCTTTTTACCTCAGTACGTCAAAAAGAAGCAGTGCTTCTCTCTGAAGGCGCAAGATTCTGCGGTATCACACTGGTCGGCCCCGATACAGAACGGCACATGACGCACCTCCAAAG
>JAFQII010000285.1 GCA_017397605.1 Clostridia bacterium | reverse complement strand
TAACCGTCAACCGCGATGTACTCGTTGATGTCCTCGGGGTTGATCGCGCCGCAGTTACGCAGAGCGAGACGGAGCTGCTTGTGATAGAAGGTGGTGTCAAACAGCGTGGGAGAATGTCCCTCGGGAAGCTGCAGGTCGCCGATGTCCTCATAAACGAGACGTGCAACGGGCTCGCCGCCGATGAGGTGCTTCTCTACGATTTCGGGAACGTCGTCAGCCTGAACCTGGCTGTAGAACGTGCCTTCGGGATAAACGATAACGATCGGACCAAGTGCGCACAGACCAAAACAACCGGTCATAACGACTTTGACCTTGTCGGTGATGCCGAGACGCTCTGCCTCGGACTCAAAAATTTCTTTGAGCTTGTGGGAGCCGGCGGAGTTACAACCCGTACCGCCGCAGACCATGATGTGATGTACACCGGTGCTCGGAACGCCTGTCGCCTTGCGAAGGTTGACCGTATCCTGTCCGGCTTCCCAAATTTGGGTAAGTTGTTCAAGAGTCATACAATAAAACCTTTCTCTTAAAAATTAGTGTGAGAACGCGGCAAAGCGATCAATATTTTGCGAGAATGTCTTTGACGTCGTCAGCGGTGATACGTCCGTAAACGTCGCTGTTGACCGTCATAACGGGTGCGAGACCGCAGCAACCGAGGCAACGGGTATCCTGAATGGAGAACTTACCGTCTTCGGTGGTCTCACCCGACTCGATGCCGAGCTGAGTCTTGACTGCGTCGAGAACCTTTGCGGCGCCCTTGACGTAGCATGCAGTACCCTGACATACCTGAATGACGTAGTCACCCTTCGGCTTGAGAGAGAACTGTGCGTAGAACGTAGCGATACCGTACACGTCTGTTACGGGTACGTTCAACGAATCGGCGATCAGCGTCATCGTTTCCATAGACAGGTAGCTGAAAGACTCCTGTGCGTACTGCATGATCGGCATGAGAGGGCCGTCGATGTCCTTGTGCGCAGCAATGTAAGCTTTCAGATCCTCTGTCTTGCTTGCGATTTGCTCCTTGGTAAGTGCCATACACTTATCCTCCTGCATAGAAATTTTTGCGATTGTTCCCGCCGGATATCCCCCGCATGCGCACGCACGCCCACGCGTGCAAAAAGCGACCACGCAATCCGAGGCCGTCGACAGAAACTTTCCTTTTATGGGTGTATTATACTACTTCCGAAAACGCTTGTCAAGTATACATATAGCAAAAAATCCGCAAAAAACGCGGAAATCCTTGCCGTTTTAAGCATATTTTGGTTAGCTTTCGCAAAAAACGCGCCATACAGGGCAAAAAAGAGGCCGAGTCTCAAAACCCGGTCTCTTTTTGTCATCAAAGCTGATAGGTGCCAAGCACAATGCGCTTGAGCATCATATAGTCCTGCGCATCCGCCGCACCGTCGCCGTTGACATCGGCTCCTGCCGTTTGCGCTTCTGTCAGCGAAAGTGTGCCGAGCACAAACCGCTTGACCGCCATATAGTCCTGCGCGTTGACCTCTCCGTCGCCGTTGATATCGCCGGGCGCAGCGAGGTCTATGGTACCGCAACCCCAATGAACCGTCGCGTCGCAATTCCGATTCCAATAATCGGACCAGCCAAACGCAAACATACTGTTCTTGTTCTTGGCGTCGCAATAAATGTCGGTCAGCGACTCGCAGTGATCAAACGCGCCCATGCCAACCGTCTTGACTTCCATCGGAATACGGATGCTATCCAGACCCGAACGCGCAAAAGCGGAACCGCCGATCATCTGCAGGGTCTCGGGAAGTGTAATATTCTTCAATGAGATACAGCCTCCGAAAGCCGATCCGCCGATTTTAGACAAGCTTGTCGGCAACGATACATCGGACAGCGATGTGCATCCCATAAAAGCTTCTCTTTGAATTTCCGTCACGCTCTCGGGGATAATCGCCTTTTCGATCGGATAATGTGCAAACGCCCCTTCAGTGATAACAGTAATTCCGTCCGGAATCACGCTGTTACCGCAACCCTGTAGCAATCTGCCTGTCTCGTTCTCGATCAAACACTCTCCCTCGCTACGGTAGCAGGTGTTGTCTGCATCTACCGCAATATGCTCAAGCGCAGTACAATACAGAAACGCATCCTCGGCGATTAACTCAACCGAAGCGGGAATTGAAATCTCCTTCAACTGCTCGCAAGCACGGAATGCGCTCGCGCCGATCGTTTTTAGTCCGTTGGGAAGCTTTACGTCGGTCAGGTTCATTGTGACAAACGCTCTGTCTTCGATCGTAGTCACACTGTCGGGAATCAACACTTGCGTCACCAAAGAACAATTCAAAAACACTTCGGTACCGATCACCCGCAATCCCTCGGGGAGCGTTACATTTGTCAGCTTTTCGCAATCTGCAAACATTTGCGGTTCTAATTTTTCGATCCTTCCCCGAATAGTTACGGTTTCCAAATTGATACACCATCTGAACGCTTGCTCGTCAAGCGAAGTAACCTGATCGGGAATCACCATTTCGGTCAAATTCGTACAATTCGAAAACGCAAATGATCCGATATTCTCCACGCCGTTTCCGAGTTCAATGCGTTTCACTTTCAAACCTCGAAACGCATTTTCCCCAATCGTCTTAACGCTGTCGGGGATAACGAGTTCTTCCGTCACGCCCCAGCATTGTGCAAACGCGCTGTCTCCGATCGTTTCAATTCCATCGGGAAACGGAATGGTTTCCAATCCCTCACACCAATAGAAGGCACGCTCGCCGATCGTTTTGAGGGTTCCTTTATAACGAACAGTTTTGAGGTTATCGCATCTGTAAAACGTATATTCTTTGATCTCCGTAATCCCTGCGCCGATCGTAATTGTTTCAATCGCAGTGAAATAGAGCGAATAACCGCCAAGCTCGGTCAACGAATCGGGAAGTTCGATCCGCACAAGATTACTGCAGCCGCTAAAAGCATAGTCTCCGATCGAAACAAGCCCCTCGGGCAGATCGATCTCTCTGATTGCGCAATTACAAAACGCCGCCGTTCCGATTTTTTTGAGACTGTCGGGAAGTGTCACTTCGGACAGGCTTTGGCAATAATAAAATGCCGAGTCGCTGATCTCCTCGATCCCTTCGGGAATCGTGACCGCATTCAGATTGGTGGACGAAAACGCATGCTCACCGATCTTTTTCAGCGTTGTGGGCAGAAAAACGGCAAAAATGCTCGATTCCGAAAACGCATACTCGCCGATCTCCTCAACGCCCTCGGGAACATAGAACCTTTTTGTAAAACTTTTTTGATAAAAAGCCCTTTCTCCGATCTTGACCACGGGCATACCGTCGATCTCCGCGGGAATATGGATTTCATCTTCGCGCACAGAACTCTCGTATCCCGTAACCGTAACCTCCCCGTTTTCGACCGTGTACTCAAACTCCCCCTCTGTCTGTGCATAGACATTCAGAGGCAGTGCACACGCCAAAAGCAAAACCGCCAAAACGAGTGCAAATGCTTTTGTCTTTTTCATAGAACTGTCTCCTTTTCTTTTTTATTTTATGATAACACAAAAAAGCGCTTTTCGCAAGTATCGGCGCGCATTTTCTGCGGTTTGCATAATTTGGAGAGGCGCGTTTTTAACATATTAGACAAAAACTGTTTCCGCTCCGCGTCCCCTGCGTGAAAAATCCGTGCGGCATGGGGTTTCCACACCGCACGGACAAGGGGTTATTTCTTTTTGCGCAGATATAGGCAGGCACCGGCTGCGCCTGCGGCGATCGCCAAGACGCCGATCACAATCCATACAACGGGAGAAACGCCGTCGTCCCCCTGCGTCTCCGACACGTCGGAAGACGCGGGCGGCAGTGAAGACACACCCTCGGAAGACGTTTCCGCGGCAGAAGGCTCCCTTGATACGGAAACGCTCGGCGTTTCGCTCGGTTCTGTGCTTTCTGCTATACTTTCCTCGCTGACTTCCTCGCTTTCGTCTGTGCTCTCTTCGCTCGATTCGTCGCTTATTTCAAAGCCCGATTCATTATCGCATTCGAGCGGATCAACGCCCCAGCGGATCTCTGCATTCGGGTTATGCCAATAATACGTCCAGCCCTCCGGCTCTGCCTCCGCCTCACATTCGATTACAAGGCAATCGACCAATGCGTTATAACCAACCGTTTCCACCGTCTCGGCAAGATAGGCGTACTCCAAGTCAAAGCATCTTACAAACGCGTTTTCCTCCAGCGTCACCAGCGAAAGCGGAAACCGCACGCTCGACAAATTTCCGCAATCTTCAAAAGCGCTCTCTCGGATCACCGTCACCGTGTCGGGCAAATAAATGCTGAAAATGTAGGTATCTTTAAATGCGCGTTCGGCAATTTCGGTCACGACACAATCTCTCACGGTTTCGGGAATGACCACATCGTGCAAAGCGTCGGCATCAATGCCTGTTACAACCGCTACACCATCTCCGATCTCGTACACAATCCCGTTTGCTCTGACCAACTTACGTTTCTCGCCCCGTTTTGCGTTCATGTGGTATTTGTGACCGCGATAATCGTAGTTAAATTCGTTCCAGCCCTCGGGCTTTTCATTTGCGCCAAAGGAGATGCTTGTGATCGTCTCCGTCGTATAAAACAGCGTGCCGCCGACCTCGCGTACACTCGCGGGGATAAAGAGCGAGCTGATTTTCGTTTTGTTAAACGCATGACTCCCGATATATTCCAGACCGTCGGGAAGCTCGATCGAAGAAAGAAGCCCGCATCCGCTGAACGCAGAGCCGCCGAGCGTTTTGAGCGTGTCGGGCAGAGATACCGACGCAAGCTTTTGACAACCGGAAAACGCACTCTCGCCAACCTCGGTCACGCCCTCGGGGATCGCAATCTCCTGCAGCTCTGTACAATCCCAAAACGCGCCGTTTCCGATGCTTGTCACACCGTCGGGGATCTGCACCTCCTTCAGCAGCTCATTGCCAAAAAACGCATACGCTCCGATCGCGGCGGTTTGCACGGGGATCTCGTCTTGTCCAAGCATTTTGACCAGCGTGCCGTCGCGGTTCATCAGACAGGAGCCGTCGGCATAATAAACGGGATTGTCCGCCGAGACAGTCACCTCGACCGTTTTTTCGCTCGTCGCAAACGATGTGCCGTAGATTTGAGTCAGGGTGGACGGAATCACGATGCGTTCAAGATTGGGCGCATAAAAAGCAAATTCCCCAAGCTTTTTGACACCCTCCGGAACGATGACCTCGCGCAGACTGTCGCACTCATCAAATGTACAGGTTTCAATCTCTGTCAAGCCTTTTGACAATACCGCCCGTTCCAACGCACGACAGTTCCAGAACGCGTATTCCCCGATCGAGGTCACGCTGTCGGGAATCACGATCTCTTTCAAAGCGGTATGCGCAAAGGTATGACTGCCGATCGTTTCCAATCCGTCGGGCAACACCACCGTCTCGAGCGACGAACACGAGATAAAGACATCTTCGTCAAGCATTTTCAGTCCCGAAGGCAGCTCCGCGCGTGTCAAGGCGGTGCAATCGGAAAATGCCTGTATACCGATTTCCGTCACGCTGTCGGGAATGTCGATCTCGGTCAACCAATCCACGCCCGAAAACGCACCCGTCGCAATGGCTTTGAGACTTCCGTCCGACGCAAGGACGGCACCCTCCATGGCGCGCAAAAGCACGCTTCCGTCAGCGGTCAGCACACAGTTGTTTTTGACGCAAAGCGGTGCGCAGCCCTCTGCGACGGTCACTTCCTTGACAGAATTCAACCCCTGAAACAGCATGTTCGGTGCTGTCTTGAGACTCGCGGGGAGATGTACCCGTTCCAGATTTTTGCAATCCCACGCGACCGCACCGATTGTTTCCACTCCCTCGGGAACATCGATCTCCGTCACACTCTCGCAATAAGAAAGCAACGCGCCTTTTACGGTACGCAACGAACGCGGAAGCTCTACCTGCGTGATCTTTGGGCAGTTATAGAAAATACCGCCTTCAACCGTTTCAAGCCCCTCGGCAAATTCCACACGCTCCAGCTCGTAGCAATTGGAAAACACGTTGTCCTCCATCACGCGCACACTGGCGGGCAAAACGACCTCTTTGACACCGCTCTGCTCAAACAGATAAGTGCCCAGCACCTCAATGCCCTCGGAAAAGACCACACGCTCTGCACGAATATTTCCCAATGCATTGACCGCAACCTCGACCACGGGATAGCCGTCAAGCTCCGCAGGAACAACCAGCTCCTCCCATGTTTCCAAAAGCCAGATAAAGTCGATTGTCGCCTTGCCGTCCTCGACCGTATATTTTATGGTCAGGTCGCCGTCTCTGATTTCAACCTCCTCTGCCCCCGCGACAATCGGAAGCGCCGAAAACACCAAAAGCAAAGCACAAAGCAATGCTATCCTCTTCTTCATCCAAAACACGCCCTTTTTGTTTTATTATAACATAAAAAAGCGCGGTTTGACAAGTAGCGGCGCGCATTTTCTGCGGTTTGCATAATTTGGGGAGGCAAGGTTTTAACATATTAGACAAAAAGTATTTCCGCTCCGTGTCCCCTGCGTGAAAAAACCGTGCGGCATGGGGTTTCCACACCGCACGGAGTGATTTTATAATTCCTGTTTGCGCTTTTCCACCGAGGTGCGGCGGTAGTCCGCGGGCGTCTGCCCCGTGATCTCGCGGAACACGCGCGAGAAATGCTGGACGGTCTTGAATCCGCATCTCTCCGCGATCTCCTTGATCGGCACTTCCGTAAACGCGAGCTGTTTTTTGGCGACCTTGATGCGAAACGAGGTGAGGTATTGCGGGACGGTCATGCCGAGCTCTTTTTTGAGCAATGCGGTCAGCGAGGTGCGGTTGAGCGACACGCGGTCGGCGACACGCGCGAGCGTGAGCGGCTCCATAAAATGCCCTTCGATGTACATCACCGCGTCGCGGAGCTTGGGGTTTTCGTCCGTCTCGGGCGCATAGGGCTCGTTGGCGATCTCGCCGTAACCGGTCAAGCCGTACATCCGCTCCAGCGTGATGACGATCTCCATAAAATACGAGCGCGATCTGCACGACCAGTACCAATCGCGCTGGATGCGCAGTTCTTCTTCCATGCGCGCACACGATTGCGCGACGTATTCCATACGCTCCTCCGTCGAGGGAACGGCGTAGTAATGATCTAAAAACGGCTTGAGCAAAAACAGATCGTGCACCGACGCGATATCGCTGTAACGCGGACTGCGGATGCGCGAAAACGTCATGTTGATGTTGAGATACATCGGGTGGAAATAGATGCAGACGTACTCCGCCTTGCTGCTCGAAACGAGCACGGGATTTTCGGTCTCGTCAAAGCAAAAGAAGCACGGCGCGGACGCGCGCACCCTTCGCCCGCCGACCTCAAACGCCAGCGAGCCCTCAAACAGGCAGACCAGCAAAAAGCTCTTGCCCTCGATGTCGATATCCGTAAGGCTGCCGCCGCGCACACATTCCGCATATGCGATTTTGCCCTCGTTGTAGTTCCGCCCGATCGTGACGTGCTCCATGTCCTGCTCCGTTCTGTTCTTGATACACCCATTTTAACACACAAAAAACGGGTGCGCAAGGGGTATTTTTTATCTCGTTTACAATTTTTGTTATCCGATTGACAGCCCCGGTGCAAAAAACATGCCGAAAGCGGGTGCTTTCGGCAATAAACGTTATTTGCTGTTTTTGAGCTTGCCCATGACGATCAGCTTGAGCATCATGTAGTCGCGCGCGTCGATTCCGCCGTCGCAATTGACGTCCGCCGACGCGATCTGACATTCCGTCAGCTCGATCGTTTGCAGGATATACCGCTTGAGAAGCATGTAGTCGCGCACATCGACCTCGTCGTTGCCGCTGATGTCGCCGTTTCCGCCGATGGGTTCGTGGGAGGGCTCGTGCTTGGCAACAGGATACCGCGCATCATAATACGCTTCTGTCGGCTGAATCACGTGCGCTACGCGTCTGCCGCGTCCGCTCAGGTTGGTTGCGTTGAATTCCGCCCAGGTGCGCGTGTTGACACGCACCAGACCGTTTCCGTCGGAGTTGCCGTCCAGATACGTGACCGACTTGGGCGTATAGGAAAGAATGATCAGCGAGTGCGCCGCACTGCTGTTGTACGAACCGTCGGAATTTGCCGTCGTGCGCATATACGCACCGCAACGGATCCCCGCTTCGACAAACATCAAAAAGTCCACCTCGCGCTGTCCGCCCGACAGCACAATTTCCGAATGGTCATACTGCTCGTCGCCGTGTCTGATCCACTCGCCGAACAGCTTGTTGTAGACTGCGTTGGCGTAAATGTAGCATTGCCAGCCCGAAATCGCCTCGCCGGTCTGCTCGTTCATCACCCAGTACATATTGCCGCCGTTGAGATAGCTCGTCCCGAGCGGAACGATCCGTTCCTTGGTCGCGCTCGCGTCGCGGAACAGATCCACGTCTCCCGCAAACACCTCGTCCAGCGCCGCCGCCAGCTCCGAGGAATTGGTGTATGTACTGCCGTTTGCCGTCGATTGACTTGTGATAAACTGCCCTGCCGACGCGGGGAGAACCGCTGCGCCGAGCAATGCCTGCAAGACCACGCAGACAACTGCAGAAAAGGTCACGATCCGTTTGAGATTCAAAATCCAAAACGCCTCCGTTTGTTCATTTTTATGACACACATTCTTTTAGATTATGCCACAAACAAACGCATTTGTCAAGAGTTTTTTGCGTACGGCAGAAATTGACAGCCTTTTGCACCCGACGCGTTCTTTCAAAAACGGCAAAGAAAGGGGCTGAATGAATCAGCCCCTTTTGCGCTATTTGAGGCATAGCCTCAGTTCTCTTATCTTACTTGCTCGGTCCGAGCGTCACGCTCGACTCACCCGTAATGGGGTTGCGGTTTGCGATGTAACGCAGCAAACGCGTGACGTCCATGCCGGTGATCTTGCCGTCGCCGTTGCAGTCCGAGCCCTCGCCGATCTCGACGGAGGATTCGCCCGTAATGGGGTTGCGGTTTGCAATGTAACGCAGCAAACGGGTGACGTCCATACCGGTGATCTTGCCGTCGCCGTTGACATCGCCGTAGAGGCATTCCTCATCGGAAGCTACGCCCCAAACGACGGTTGCATCACAGCCTTCCAGCCAGTACGGTTCCCAGTAGCCGATATCGTCCGCCTCGCAGTAAATCGTCTCGAGAGACTCAGCCCCCGCAAACGCAGCGCCGCCGACGTATTTCACGCTCTTCGGAATCGTAATCTCGGTCAGAGCCGTCTCCGCAAACGCGTAGTTGCTGATCGAAAGCAAGGTGCTCGGAAGCACGATGCTCTGCAGAGCCGTACAGCCCGCAAATGCACCGTAGCCGATATCCAGAACGCCTTTTTGGAGGACGACCTTTTCCAGGCTGCGGCAGTAGACAAATGCTTCGTCTGCGATGTATGTAACGGTACCGGGAATCACGATCTCGGTCAGGCTCGCACAGTCATAGAACGCGCCATAGCCGATTGACTCCAGCTTTTTGGGAAGTACGACAGACTGCATGTTGTAGCAGCCGTTGAATGCATAGTCGCCGATCGATACGATCGAATCGGGAAGCACGATGCTTGTCAGGTTGTCTAGATAATCAAACGCCTTTCTGCCGATCTTGACCACAGGCTTGCCCGCAAGCGTTTCGGGAACGATCAGATCTCCGCCGTCGCCGACATAGTCAAGAATCATCGCGCCGCTTTCGAGCAGCATGACGCGGTAATTGCTGTCCCATGCGGTAATCAGCTCGTCGCCCTTCCAGACGTCTGCTTCACAATTGATATACCAGTTTCCGGACCAGGACTCAATGTCGGCATCCGGTGCAAGATAGATGTTTTTGAGCTCCTCGCTTCCGGAGAATGCGTAACTGCCGATATATACAACCGATGCGGGAATCGTGATTTCGGTCAGATAGTAGCACCCCGCAAATGCATTGCTGCCGATTTCCACCACGGTCTTGCCGCCGAGTTCTGCGGGAACAACAATGCCTGTGTCGTTGCCGAAGTAGCCCAGAATGACTGCGCCCTCTCCGCTGATATCCACGCGGTAATCGCCGATCATACCGACCGTCTGCACGCCCTCGACATAGATCTCCGCGTTACAGCCGTCGAACCAGCCGAAAGACCATTCCGCGACATGTTCGCCCGATTCGCAGTAGATTGTCTGCAGATTGTCGCAATTCCAGAACACGTCGCCGTCCATATACATCACGCTTGCGGGAATGGTGATTTCCTTCAGGAAGTAACAGTTCGCAAACGCCTCATAACCGATATACTCCACACTGTCGGGAATGACAACGCTTGTCATATCGCAGTTTGCAAACGCTCCTGCTTCGATAGCGACAACGGGCAAGCCTATGATCTCCGCAGGGATGACCACTTCCTGCTCGGTGCCGACATAATCCGTGAGGATCACCACGCCGTCGTTTACAAAGAACTTGCAGCCTTCCGCCACGCCGCGCAAGAGCACGCCGTCATAGTATACGTTTGCGTTGCAGCCGTTTGTCCAGTTGTAGCTCCAATCATCGGGCTCTTCTTCCGCCTCGCAGTAAATGTTTTGCAGATTGAGGCAATCGTAGAACACGCCGCCGCCCATGTAAGCAACGGATGCGGGGATCGTCACGCTGATCAGATTTTCGTTGTACGCAAACGCCTCGTAGCCGATATAGGTCACGGGCTTGCCTTCGATCTCCGCGGGAATCTCAAGCTCGCTTTCGATGCCCAGATAGCCGAGAATCTTTGTGTTGCCGTCTTCAAATTCCACGCGGTAGTCGCCGACAACGCCTTTTGCCAGCACACCGTCAAAGTAGATGTTTGCACCGCAGGCATTGTCCCAGCCGTAGCTCCAGCCTTCGGGGCGGGATGCCGCCTTGCAGTAGATGTTCTGCAGGTTCCGGCTGTCCCAGAACACGTCGTCACTCATATACAACACGCTCGCGGGGATGGTCATTTCGGTCAAGCCGTTACAGTAAGCAAACGCCTCGTATCCGATCGACACCACGCTGTCGGGAATGATCACTTCCGTAATTCCGTCAAAACCCGCAAATGCATGCCTGCCGATGCTCGTCACGGGCATGCCGCCGATCTCTGCGGGGATCTGAACCTGCGCTTCGCTGCCGACGTACTCCAGAATCGTGACCTCGCCGTTTTCAGTCGTGATTTTGTAGTCGCCGACGATGCCCTGCATCAGTACGCCGTCAAAGTAGATGTTTGCATCGCAGCCGTTTGCCCAGTCTCTGTTCCAATTTTCGGGGCGGGATGCCGCCTCGCAGTAAATGTTTTGCAGTGACTTGCATTCGACGAAAATGTTTCCGCCAAGCACGGTCACGCTCGCGGGGATCGTGATCTCCGTCAGCTGATAGCACCATCCGAATGCGCAATCGTTGATCTCAACCACGCCGTCGGGAATCACAACACTGCTCAGGGAATGGCACTCCTCAAACGCGTAGCCTTCGATATACCTGAGCGATGCGGGTAACACCACGGACTCAATATCCTCGCGGTAGGAGAGTGCACCCGGGGCGATTCCCACAACGGGGTAGCCGTGGATCTCGCCGGGGATGACCAGCTCGGAAACGCTGCCGAGGTAGCCGGTGATAAATACACTGCCGTCTTTCACACTGAAGCAGAAGCTGTCCGAAACGCCGCGCGTCAGCACGCCGTCAAAGTAAACGTCGGCGTTGCAGGCATTGACCCAGCCGTTTCTCCAGCCCTCGGGCTCAGTCTTCGCCTCGCAGTAAATATTCTCAATGTTTGTGCTGTTCCAGAACACATCCGCGTCCATCAGCAGAACACTCTCGGGAATGGTCATTTCGGTCAAGCCGTCGCAGTAAGCAAACGCCTCGTAGCCGATCGATATCACGCTGTCGGGAATGATAACCTCCGTCAAATGATCCATATCGGCAAACGCGCTGTTGCCGATTCCCACAACGGGCAAACCGTTCAGCTCGGACGGGATTTCCACCACGGAAGCACTGCCGATATACGCGAGAATCGTCACGGCGCCTTCCTCGACAATGATCACGTAGTCGCCGACCGTTCCTCTTGCCAGAACGCCGTCAAACCAGACGTTTGCGTCACAGCCGTTTGCCCAGCTGCTGTTCCATTCATCGGGGCGGGATGCCGCCTCGCAATAAATGTTTTCCAATGCGGTACAGCCGTCAAACAGATAGTAGCTGATCTGTTTTACAGACGCGGGAATGGTGATTTCTTTCAACGAAACGCAGTATGCAAACGCGTTGTCATAAATCGTATGCACGCTGTCGGGAATGATGATACCCGTCAATTCGCTCATGCCGGCAAACGCACTGCTTGCGATGGTTGTAACGGGCATGCCGCACAATTCGGACGGAATGACAAGCTCGGTCACGCCGCCGAAGCCGCCGGCGCAATCAAGGATCGTCACCTCGCCGTTTTCGGTCGTGATCAGATATCCGTCGACCACGCCCCGCTTCAGCACGCCGTCAAAGTAGAGGTTGGCATTACATCCGTCTGCCCAGTAAAGATCCCACTGTTCGGTCGGTTCTGCCGCCTCGCAGTAGATGCTCTGCAGGTTCCGGCAGTCCCAGAACACGCCCGAGCCCATGGTCGTAACGCTTGCGGGGATCGTGACCTCCGTCAGCGCATGGCACCATGCAAACGCATTATATTCGATCGTGTGCACGCTGTCGGGAATGGACACGCTCTTCATCTCATACAGATCCGCAAAGGCGCTGGATCCGATGCTTGTCACGGGCAGACCGCCGATCTCGGACGGAATGACAAGCTCGGTCAAGCCGTAAGCGTCGCCGACATAGTCAAGAATCGTGACCTCGCCGTTTTCTGTCTTGAACTGATAGTTGCCGCTCACACCCTGCGTCAGCACGCCGTCAAACCAGATGTTCGCACTGCAGCCTGTCGACCAGTATTCATTCCATTTTTCGGGACGGGAAACCGCCTCGCAATAGATATTCTGCAGGCTGTAGCAATCGCGGAACACTCTGGCGCCCATGAATTCCACAGATGCGGGAATTGTGATTTCGGTCAAGGAATTGCAGTATATAAACGCATAGTCGCCGATTTCCTTCACGCTGTCGGGAATATTGATCCGGGCCAGCGCGTAGTTCTCCGCAAACGCGCGGGAACCGATATAGGTCACACCGTCGGGAATGGATACGCTTGTCGTGTCATAGCGGTACGCAAACGCGTAGCTTTCGATTCTCGTGACAGGCAGACCGCCGATCTCGGCAGGAATGACGATATCCCACGCGTCGCCGACATATCCTTGGATCGAAATGCCGCCGTCCACCGTCTTAAATACAAAGCCGTCGACCGTGCCCTGCGTCAGCACGCCGTCAAACCAGACGTTTGCGTTACAGCCGTTTGCCCAGATCTCGCTCCATTCGAAAGGCTGTTCTGCAGAAGCGCAGTAGATGTTTTGCAGATCGGAGCACTCCAAGAACACTTCGTCGCCGATGACCGCCACAGATGCGGGAATCGTGATTTCCGTCAGCTCGTAGCACCGTGCAAATGCATAGCTCTCGATCTCCGTCACGCTCTCGGGAATGGTGACAACCGTCACATCATAAAGATCCGAAAACGCACTGTTGCCGATACAAATCACGGGCAGGTCTCCGAATGCAAAAGGAATCACGACTTCGCTTTCCAAGCCGAGATAGCGCAGAATCTTGATACCGCTGTCGGTGATCGAAATGCGGAAATCGTCGATCACACCC
>JAFQII010000284.1 GCA_017397605.1 Clostridia bacterium | reverse complement strand
GCATCGCCAGACCCACGACGTCAATAAAGATCAGTACGACAGACTGGATGATCTCAACAACGGATTCCAACGCGCTTCACTCTCCAAATGCCTTAAAACAGCTCTCTGGACTTGGGCGCTTCGGGCTGAGCAACAGCATCAGCGGTCACGTCAACGTTCTTGGGCGTCACAATGTAGGTTGCGTCGGACACTTTTTTGATGTTGCCCTCGATCGCAAACACCACGCCGCCCAAAAAGTCGAGAATACGGCGTACGGTCTCTTTGTTGGTCTCCTCAAAGTTGATGACAACGGTGCGTCTTGCAAGCAGGTGCTCGCCGATGCCGAACGCGGAGTCGATGCGGTCGGGCTTGACCACCTTCATCTCCAGAGCGGCAGAGGAACCGACGCCCGTGGTCTTGGGTGCGCTTGCAGGTGCAGAGGGCTGTTCTGCCTCTTCTGCGCCGTCATCGCTGACCGCAAAGCTTTCTTCTTCGTCGATGTAGCTGTCGTCTTCCTTAAACATTTCGTTGATACGGCCTAAAAATCCCATGATTTACCTCCATATATTTGCATACATTATTTTTCGTTTGATTGTGCTTGGGGATACACGCGTGCGCCGAACACGGCACTGCCGACACGGACGAGGTTTGCACCGCATGCCGCCGCCTGCAGATAATCTCCGCTCATCCCCGCGGACAGAATTGTCCAATTCTCATTATCCACTATTTTTGCGCGAATGTCAATGAATTTTTGATATATTTTTTGAAAAAATTGCAGATTTTCTTCCGGACGGTCGGTTTTTGGCGGAATCGTCATCAATCCGCACACCGTAATGTGCTCAAATTGCAAGAGCGATTGCAAAAACGACTCCGTCTCCTCGATTGCGATGCCCGACTTGCTTTCCTCTCCCGCGATGTTGATCTCAATCAGCACGCGCATGTTGATGCCGCGCTTTGCCGCCTGCTTTTCGATCTCCTTTGCCAGCGAGAGGCTGTCAACCGAGTGGATCATGCTCACCTTGTCGATGATGTACTTGACCTTGTTGGACTGCAAATGTCCGATAAAATGCAGTTCCAGCCGCGTTTTGTCGATCGCATCATATTTGGAGAGCAATTCGTCGACGCGGTTTTCGCCGATCAGCGTCACGCCGCAGTCCGCCGCGTAATTGATCAGCTCTGCCGGTACGGTCTTGGTCGCCAAAAGCAACTGCGCCCTGCCGTCCAGCTCCGCGCGGATGCGCTCGATGTTTTCTTTGATTTCCTGCCTGCTGTTCAAAACAAACCCTCTTTATTTACTGCAATACCTTGCCGACGTACAGATCCTCGCCCGCCGTAATGACGGTGTCGTACAGCGAAATGTACTCGTCGGAAATAAACGCCTTGTCGTCGCGGTTTTCCTTGACGCTGTTGTACGGAACGTTGCAGACGGCAAACTCCTCGTTGCGGTACAGAATATCCGCTTTTTTAAACACAACGTGCGTGCCGTCTAGCACGTAACAGCCCGTCACGCCGTCCAGAATGCGCAACGCGTCCGTGCTGACGCGGATGCCCGCATGCGTCTTTGTCACCAGCTGAACCGTCTGCGTGCGGGAGTAATCAAAGCTCTCGGGGAGCTCCTTGGATTCAAACACCAGAACGACGGTATCCAGATCGGTCTGCATGATCTTGCGGTCCAGACGCATCGACAGCGTCAGACTGCCCGAATACGGAAACAGCACGTCGTACGAAGCGCCCTCTTTGTACGCGCTCGCCGTACGCTTGTCCGTCGCAACGGCGATGTACCACGCCGCGGAATGCACCATCTTGCCGCAGGCGTCATTCAGCACGCGGCTGTCGGCAGAGGAGCTTGCAAGCCGCAAAAATCCGTCCACCGTCAGATTTTCCAGCGCATCCATCGTAAATACGGTCTCATAACCGTCCACTGCGCCGAAGAAATATCCCGCCTCGGGTGCGTTGACCTTGACGGAACGTCCGCGCAGGGAGCGTTCCAGATCGGCGCGTTCCTGCTTGAGCAGGTTGATCTGCGTGGTATAATCGTGGTCGCTGTCCAACAGCGCCTGTCTGCGGTTCATCTCGATCCAGAGCGCCTCTTCACTGCGCGCCGCCTTGGAAAGGTCGCCCTCCGCAATCTCGCGCAACAGCTCGACCGTCAGCGTTTCGATACGCTGGTCCAGCACGGCAAGATCGGTCGTCTGCGCGCCGTCTGCCAGGTTGGACTGCTCCAGAATGCGGATCATGCGGTTGATGCGCGTGATGCGCTCCTGCACGGAAGCGTCCGTCTCATCGACATATGTAATCGACACGGGCGTTCCCTTGGAAACGCGCTCGCCGTCACCGACCAAAAAGCAATCCGTTCCGCTCGTACCGCTGAAAAGCGGCGTCTCGTCGCGGAACAAATACGCGTCCAGACGCAGGGTGTCCTGCACGGTGATATACGTCGTGTGCTCCACGTCCACCACCTCGCCGATGCCCAGCGTCAGCTGCAAAATCAGATAGGCGCAAATGCCCACCAACAGCACGGCAGAGCCGAACTGCGCAAAAAAGTTCTTGATGCTATTCAAGCCTTGCCGTCCTTTCGTCTCAAATCAAAACAGTCTCGTCGCAATGCATTCTGCCAAACCACGTCTCCTGCCGTTTGGCATAACGGCGCGTGTTGCGGCAGATGTCTTCTTCCACCTGCCCGATCGTGATCAACCCGTCAAAATACGGATAAAACTCCTTGTACCCGATCGCCTGCGAAGCCGTCGGCGTGTCGCGCAAGCCCTTTTCGCACAGCGCGCGCACCTCTTCCTCCAACCCCATCTCAAACATCCTGTGCACGCGCCTGTCGATGCGTTCATACAACGATGCGCGGTCGTTGGTCGTCAGACGGATGACCGTCGGCGCATACGGGTTGTCGTACTGCCTGCTCTGCTCGTCCGCCTCCGTTTTGGTGACGCCCGAGGTCATGCAGATCTCCAGCGCGCGCACGACGCGCTTGACGTTGTTGGGGTGGATCGCCTGCGCGGAATCGGGATCGGCCTGCGCAAGCCTTGCATGCAGTGCCTCGTTGCCGTGCTCGTTTGCAAACGCAAGCAGCTCGGCGCGCAAGCCTTCGTCCGCGGTCGTCTCGGTCAGTTGCTTGCCCGTCAAAAGGAGCTCGATATACAAGCCCGTGCCGCCGCAAATGATCGGCACCTTTCCCCTCGCGTGGATCTCTGCGATCTTTTCCTTTGCAAGCGCCATAAACTTGCCTGCCGAAAACGGCTCGTCAATGTCTGCGATATCCAAAAGGTGATGCACGACACCGCCTTGCTCGTCGGGCATCGCCTTTGCCGTGCCGATGTCCATCCCGCGGTAAATCTGCATTGAGTCACCGCTGATGATCTCACCGCCGATTTCCTTCGCCAAGCGGACAGCATATGCACTTTTGCCCGTCGCGGTGGGCCCCACCACGGCATAAACAGGAATTTTTGACACAGTTTTCCACCATACTCAATCATAAGTACTATATTATATCACATATATTTTTGAAATGCAAGACGGGTTTACAATTTTTTCGCAAAAAGGAACGCAAAAAGAACCTTTCTTTCAAAAAAAAGAATAAAAAATAACGCGGTTTTTCTCCGCGTTATGATTTTTAAAAAATTATTGCAAAGCGGACTCCAAATGGTCCCAGTCGATATCCTTTTCGTCCACAAAACCGCTTGCCTCAGCTTCCGCGATGCGCTCTGCTTCTTCTGCCGTTACTTTTGTAAAATCGGGATCCCATGCAAGAACGAGCTTTTTGATGAACTCATAGGCAAAATTCTTGTCTTCGTCCGGCAACATATCCATCAATCTTGCCGCATCCTTTACCAATTCAGACATACCGCACCCTCCTCACTTATAAATATCTCCGCGATTTCCGATATCTATGACAAACAGAATTTCAAGCTCTCCCTCTTGACCGTATTTATAAATCACACGCCAAGAGCCGACGCGAAGTCGCATGCGACGATCCGAATACCCTTGCATGGTTTTGATATCGCCAACCGGCGGAACAAACGTCAGCCCTAAAATCGCCTCACGAATTCTCCTTACCGATTTTTGATCCAATTTACTTAAAAATTTCAGGGCATCTTTTGAATATCGTATTGTCATAGCTACTCCTGCTTTTCACCCTTGCTGTACAAACAGTATACATTATTTTTGCACATTTGTCAACACATCATGCGCATCATAAGCGCAGATTTTTGCAAACGAACGCAAAGAAATCATTTTCGGAGAAAAAGCAACGATCTTTATTTCCACAATCCCCGTTCTTCTTTTTTGCGCTGTTCTTCCAGCTCGCTCTGTTCGCGCTCGCGGCGCGCGCGGATCTGCTTGCCGAAACGAACGCGAAACAGCATCGGCGCAAGGAGAAAGCCGAGCAAAAACACCGCCGCCGACATCAGCTTACCCGCTTCAAAAAAGAACACAAAAACGCCCTGCCACGGTGTCAGTACAGCGATCACCGACGACAGATACCGAAACAATACGCACTGCTCCTGCTCCGTCAACGCACTTCCGTAGGCTGTCTGCTCAAAGTTCTCTCCTTCCCTCCGAAAGCGGTACACCAAAAAGACGGACAGCAACGCCAAAAACAACGGCACGGCAGACCACGCAGTCAACACCCAATATTTGCGGAATACGGCGACCGCAAGCAAAACAAGCAAAGCAAAGCACCAAGTCAAAGCACGCATGATTTTACTCATACCTGCAAAACCCCTTTCGGCCGCAGTGCGGACATTTGGCAACGCGGGTGCCGCCCGTGTGATACCATGTGCCGAATGCGTACCATTTGGCACGGAACTCCCTGCCGCAGCCCGGGCAAGTATACTTGCGCGTCACGCAGTAAATGTGCGCGCCCAAAAAGATCGGCAGGGTGCAAAGCGCACCGAAGCACCATTTGACAAACGTTTCCATTACCGTTCCTCCGTTTCACAATATCCCAGCCATACACCGCCGATGCCTCTGTCACCAAAGACAAGCTGAATGTACACGCCCAGCTTTTCGTAGCGCAACTCGCTGTAAATCACCTCGGGAACATACCCCGTCCACCGCACACCGCGCGAGACAAACTTCCCCACGGGGCGCAACGTCTCTGCCACCGCTTTTGCAAAATCGTCAAACGGCATCGCGCTTTGCAATTCCGCCGTAAAAAAGGCGTAACAGCCGCGCAAGTCCCCTGCCAGAAACAGATCGGTAAACCGCTGTGCCGCCGCAAGCCGTTCGGTGCGCTGCTCTTCTTGATTCGCCCGCGGCGCGAAAATATCGCCGCCTTGCTCCAGCGTCTCAAGTGCTTCGCTCAACAGACGGATTTCCTTGTACTTGGTCGTCACGGATGCGATGACCTGCGCGCGGCGTTCCAGAATCGCCTGCGACAAATCGCCCTGTTCGGCTTGCAGTGACGCAATTTTCGCCACCGGCATCCCCAGCGAACGCAACACCATGACCTGCTTGATGCGCGCAATTTGTTCCTCGCTGTACTGCCTGCGCGTGCCAAACGGCACGGCGGTGCTCTCAATGATTCCCTTTTGCTCATAAAACCGCAAGGTGCGCGAGGTCGTCCCCAGCATTTTGCAGACCTCGGCAATGTCGTACAAACGTGTTTGCATGTTTTTCACTCCTTCAATACCCATTTTATCACTTGACGCAAGGTCAATGTCAAGAGGAAAAACAAAAAAACTCTCCGAAAACGATAGTTTTCGGCATAAGTTTTTTGGGGTTGTTAAGGGGGCTTTTTTCAAAAAGCCCCCTTAAATCATTCCGTCTCCTATAACAACACCGAAAAAACCTCTTCACCGCCGTTGACAAAGATCTCCGCGATGTATCCGTCGCGCAGAATTTTGAGATCACGGATCTCGCCCCCATATACCAGCGGTTCTCTGCCCTCTCTCGCAACGACAAATCCGTTTTCGGTTCTTTGCAGGCAGGGATCCTCGTCCTTGAGCAGGTACTGCAGCTCGGCGATCGGGTACGCGGTGATCTTGCCATCCTTGAGCGTCAGCTCACGCGGAACGGACATGCATCCGATGTCGGCAGGCGCGTATCCGCTGTACTTCCACCCGGGAATCCACGTGATCAACAGACTTCTTCCCAAATGATCCAAAAAGACCTGCCCCGCATACTGGTCGGGGCCCTTGTCGACCTCGGCAATGTGACGCGCGGTGAATGTTCCGTCCTCAAAATCCCCGTACATCACCGAGAAATAATGCTCCGATTCCAGCGGACAAACGGACGTTGTCAGCAAAAATCCTTCCTTTGCGGGGACAAACGACGGACACTCCGCGTACTTGCCGTTTTGCCACTCCGCCATCACACAGCAAAACGTCCAATCGAGCAGGTTTTTGCTGCGGTACAACAGCAAACGCGCCGTTTTGGTCGGCGGATTGCCCGACGCGACCACGCAGTAATACACGCCGTCGATCCGGCAGACGGCAGGATCGCGGAAATCGGGCCCTCCCTCGGGCGGAAACGTCCTGATCACGGGGTTTTGCTCGTACTTTTTAAAGTGAACGCCGTCCTCGGAAACTGCCACCGCAATCGTCGAAACCTCCGTGATCGCGGCATAAAACAAATACAGCTTGCCGTCCTTTGCTATCGCCGTTCCCGACCAACAACCGCCGCCGTCATACGGCGCATCGGGCGTCAGCGCGACCGGAAGCTCCTCCCACACCAAAAAATCCTTGGTGCGTGCATGCCCCCAGTGCATCGGCTGTTTCCACGGCTGTTCAAAGTCGGGTGCATGCTGGTAAAAAATATGATAATACCCGTCAAAATAAACCAACCCGTTGGGATCGTTGATCCACCCTTTTTTCGGGCGGTAATGATAGCGCGGTTTTTGTAAATAGTCCATCGTTACCTCAAAAAATGAATATCAATCTCAAAATAAATCGCTGTGCGTTCCCGTACGCGCCAAAAACAAGAGCAGTTTTTCGCCGTTGATCTGATACACAAGCAACCAATCCGGCTGTATGTGACATTCCCGAAAACCGCCATAATCGCCTGTCAGCAGATGATCACGATATTTTGCATCCAAATCCTCGCCGTTTGCGAGAACCGCAATCACATTTTTGATCTTATCAAGATCATATCCCCGCTTTTTGGCAAGCTTCAAATCCTTTTTGAACTGATTGGAGGGCACAATTTCATACTTCACCCAAAATATCCTCCATCATGCTGTCTACATTGTCGTATTTCTTGTACCGTTCGGGATAATGGGACATTTCCTGCGCCTCTTTCATTGCATCAAGCGTCAGCTTATTGGGAACATTCGTCGTGATCTCAAATGGGATTCTCTGCTCTCTGACAACGGTTTTTGCAAACAGATTGAACGCAGAGCTGACGGACAGCCCGATCTCCTCGCAAAAACGGTCAAACGCAACCTTGGTCGCCTCGTCCATCCTGATGTTTACGCTTGTCTGTGCCATATTTTCACCGCCTTTCTTGTTGCAATTTTATTATATGCATTTCGGCATCATTTG
>JAFQII010000283.1 GCA_017397605.1 Clostridia bacterium | reverse complement strand
CTCGACGGTGTGGTACACAAGTATTACGGGCTGTCCTTTTATTCGTCGGATGCGTATTTTGCGTCTTTCGGTGGGTTTGACTTGGGCGTATCGGACGCAAGCTTTGACATGAAGCAGGATTTGTACGAGACGTTGGCGGTACGTATTTCCGTTTTGGACAGCGCTGTGTATTATAACAGTGATTATCGGCAGTTGACGGTATTCACCGATCTTGCACGCCGCCCAACCGAATCCGAGCAAGAAAAGCTGAAAAAACAAACCAATCCTTGGAACTATACGAGCGAACTCTCGCAGGCAAACCCGATCAAGCAATTCGGCGCCTGGATGTTTTATAACGAAACCGTCTATTACACACACGTAACCCGAAACACAACCTCTTTTCGTTCTGTTCTTGAGGCACAAAAGGTTTTTGACAATGCATCACTGCCCGACGGAATCAGCCCGTATAAATACGACGCATTCAAAAAAAGCGTCGTGATAGAACTCTATGAGGAAGAAAGCGAAACGTTGATCGCGCGCATTCGTTTGGACGATGACGAAGTCGCGCAGGCAGAAAGGCTGCTCACCGAATTTGCATACCATTACGGCAGTCCGGGCAACGCCACACAAGAAGCACGATATCGCGCGTTGCTTTATTACAGCGGAATGCCTTTATGGTTTTCCACAGACGACTGCGGCGCGGTGTATTACTGCCCCGACGGAGACCTGACGCTTTGCAGTGTCTACGGCACCAGCGGAAACTCGTTGAAATACGACCTGTTTCATTTTTCTAACTTTGACAAGGCCGCAGAATTCCTAAACGGTATTCTCAAAGACCGATTGTAGACCAAAAAGTTCCTGTTTTTTGCAGGAACTTTTTGTTTTTTGATGCCAAACGCAACTTTTCCTTAACAATTGCGTCTTAGCATGAAAGCAGACAAAAGGAACAAGGAGAATACCGTAATGAAAAAAACATGCTTACTGTTTGTATTGCTTGCGTTTCTGGTGCTCTGTCTGTTTGCTTGCAAAGACGCCGAAACAAGCGATGAGAGCAGCACAAACCCGTCCGAGGAAACAAGCACTGAAGAAAGCTCTGCCGCGGAAAGCAGCGCAACCGAAAGCGTTCTTGAAGAGAGCAGCCAATCTGCAGAAAGCAGTGAACCCGAAGTAAGCAGTGAGCCTGACGAAAGTAGCGAATCCGAAGAGAGCAGCGAACCCGAGGTAAGCATCCCGGAAGAAGTCATCGAAAAAATCGATCAATACACCACCATATCCAAAGCCGGAGAGCAGACAATCGCAACCGTATTTGATCCCGATTTTGTCACCGAGATCCGTACGCGCCGCGAACAGGGAGAAATCCTGCATTTGAGCGATGATGAAGTCAAATATATCATTCAAAACACGATCAAGCTGTTTGAAGAGTACGATCTCGTACGCGTTTATGACAAAGACGGAACGTTACACACCTACCGCGGACTGGATTTTATGCTGTCCGAGGAGTATTTTGCGTCCTTTGGCATCATCGGCAAACAGACGGACGCTTCGTTTGATCCCGCGGGAGATATTTCCAAGATGCTGTATATACAGGTGGAGCTGTTGCATTCCATCATTTATGACGGGGCGGACGACGGATCACACTGGGTTTTCATCACCGATACACCGCTCTCGAAAGAGGAGTGGGAGGATGTTGACAGCGCATTTTTTTACCTCTATGAACTCCCCTACGGAAACGATAAACACCGAGCGATGCTTAAAAAATACCCCTTCCCCGCTTATTATTTTGACGTTGACGAAAAGCGAGTGGACTATGTTCCCTTGGTTTCCGCCGCAGACAGAAGCACGCAAAAAGCGGTATACAGTCTGCAATCCCTGCCCGATTATCTTGGCAAGCATAAATACGACTGTGACGGCAAAGTTGTTGTGGTTGAGTTATTTGACTACGAAACCAAAGAGTTGATCACAAGAATCCGTTTTGACGAGCAAAACCATGCGGAAGAAATCAATCACTTTTTTGGTTTGTGGAACGATTTTTTGCAAAATCCGATTCAGGATATCGCTACCGTGACAAGCAAATACCGTGCGGGCGTGTATCTCATGGGTGCGACCGTACAGGGATGGGGCACGGAGGATTGGGCGTACATTTACTGCCCCGACGGAAACACGGACCGCTGTGAGCTAATGGGGCAAAACGTGTTCTATACCGACCTCTTGATAAAGACCGGATGTCGGGAATTGAATGAATACCTGAATGTAATGGTCAAAAACTATTTGAAAGAAAAAGGAGTCATGGAATGAAAAAACTGATTACATGCATATTGATTGTCACCTTTGCACTTATCTGTCTTTGCGCCTGCAAAGAAGAAGATACCCCAAAAATCGAGATCGTCAACCCCACCCCGTCTTATGACTCGGAGTCGCGCATCATGGTAGACACCTCCGAGGAAAGCCGTGACGAAGAAGCAAGCGGCGGTCTGAACGACGTCTCGGACACGCAGATCAATCAGGGCGGTTTTGTCGTCAAGGAGAAAAAGTATACCTACAAAGGCACCGACCACGTCTTTTTGTTTGCCGAAAACCAAACCGACAAAAACTACACGGTCACGGTCACGGGGACATATTACGACAAGGACGGCAACGCGCTCAAAACGGAACAGCATACGTTTGAGGGCTTTGGCGCGGGACTTGCCAATTGCTTTTTGTTCTCCCCCGATATGACCTTTGACTCCTTTGCATACACGCTTGATGCCACGGAATACTCGGGTGTTTGCTACGCCAATCATATTGAGATGAAATTTTCCAAGCTGCGTGAATGCCGCTGGCCGCTTCCGGAAATCACAAACGACCATATGACGTATTATCCGCAGGTCGATACCAGTCTGTATTATTACAGCGATTGCGACGCCAATCTTGCTGTCGGGGCGGTTGTTGCGATTTTTGATCCGGATGGCAATCTTGCATATCTTGCCACCTGCGGAAAAGCGTTTATCGCGCCTATGGGTTGTTCCGCCTCGGGAGGAATCACGCTGTATTATGAGCTGACCGAGGGCGAAATGCAAAACTGTCCCGAATGGATCAAAAACGAAGACTTTACAATGGCAGTCGCCCTGTTAGGCGTGTCGGATGATGATACAAAAGTACCGATCCCCGTAGATATCTATCCGCACCTCTGGCAGTGGTATCAGGGTAAATAAGTTTGAAAAAAAGGATCCTTTTTCAAACTTAAACATCCGCCCGCTACGCGGGCTACGAAAGGAATGATCATAACTATGTTCAGACGAATTTACTGCAACACCACCAAAAATATCCTGCGATCCAAGAGCTTTTGGCTTTTTTTGCTTGTGTATCTTGCATTGGTGATCAGCGAGTACACAGAAGTCTTTGAGTGGTACCATGTCAATTCCGAAACGATGGAACAGATCTTTTACAGAGATCCGAGATTTATATTTGATTACCAAAGCTATGTCAAAGAGTTTTGCGATGCATTTGCCATCTTTTTAAAATACGCGTCTCCTTTGCTGGCGGTAGTGACGACAGCATCCATTGTCGCGGGAGACTACAGCGATCATTTGTTTGAGATCGAAAAGGCAGGCGGCATCAACACCCGCAAATATGTTTTGGCAAGAATTGCGGCAATCACGGTCATTAACTGCGTGGTTGTGACAATCTTTTCGGCATTGTGGTACCATCTGACAATCACCGCAAAAGGCGTTGAGGGAATGACACTTTTTGAAATTCTCGCGGGATCTACCTACCGTCTGTTGCTAAACAGCTTGCTCCGCGTTGTTCCGTGCGTGCTGTTTCATGTCTGTCTTACTTATGCGGTCGGAACATTTGTAAAGCACAGTGCCACGACATCCGCAATCTGTATGGCTTATGTCATCGCCAACTATGTGTATGACGCCCGATTCAATGTGGCAGACAAGGGGATCTATGTCCGCTATCTAATCCCCACCGATCCGCGAAAGCTGATGGATTATCTGTATTATTTTGACTCCGAGTGGTTTGAGTGGATGATCGAAACATTTGACACTTCGCTCGGGGATGCCTTGCTTGCCCTCTCCGTTATGCTCGGCTCTGCTGTCATCTTCTGCACAGCTGCATATCTGCGTACGCGAAAACGGTCGCTCTGACCGTTTTTGCATTTGAAAGGAGTTGAAAAGTATGTTTTTTGCAATCTGCAAAGCAACAATCAAAAATCTATTGCGGTCCAAGGCTTTTTGGCTGGTGATTGCCGTCATGGTCATTTTTGTCGGTTATGAAATCGCCACCGTCACGCACCGGATCTACAACATGGAGCTTGGGCAAGTGATCGACCAGCATCATCCGATGTTTGTTTTTGAATATCAATCATACTTGCAAAAATGCAACGGACTTGTCGTCAATCTCTTGCAATACCCCGTCCCCATTCTGACGGTCGTTGCGGCAGCGTTGATCTTGAAAAGAGATTATGGAGACAAGTTCTTTGAGATCGAAAAAGGCGCGGGCGTACCGGCGTGGAAATACCTGTCGGCAAGGCTGCTTGCCGTGATCTCTCTTTGCATGTTTGTGACGGTTGTGCTGTGTTTTGTATACTTTCACGGGCAAGTCGTCCCGATGCTCGACAGCTTTGAAATGACACCGTGGGCGTACGTTTGCGACTTGACCGTACGCTTGACACGTCAAATCCTTGTGCTTGCGACACCTTGTATTGTCTTTTATACCTGTTTGACTTATTTTGTCGGAACGTTGTGCCAAAGCAGTGTCGGAGCGGCGGTTTGCAGTCTCGCGCTTGCGATCGGAAGTTATGTATACGATCTGTTTTATATTTATAACAACGGCATCTTTATGGAGTATCTGCGTCCGTCCTGCCCGCTCAAGCTTATGTACTATATGTATTATTATGACTCCGAGTGGTTTACGTGGATGATCGATACGTTTGATACCTCGCTGTGGAAAGCAATGCTTTGCTATGCATTCTTGATCGGATGTGCAGTTTTGTGCTCCGTTCTGTCGTCCCGACGCATCAAAAAACGCATCGAATAGTGAAAACCTTACAACTCCATTACATTTTCAAAACAAATCCAACATAAGTGCGTGGTATTCTTTCGATAGTCAATCAGTATGCAGGAGGATTTATGTTACTGTTACGTTCTTTATGGAAAAACAAATATTATCTCATTCTGTCAACGTTGCTCTTGACAGCCGTGACCCGTATCTGGGAGGCATCTCATTTGATTGCGGCGTTGCCTCAAAAAGGGTTTATTGATTTTACGGAGCTGTTTGTTCCGTTTTTGCTGATTTTGCCGATCTCGTTTTTGCTGTATGACAATTTTGAGATTGAGTTAGGCTTGGTCTGCGGTGTCAAAACGGTAAAGCTGTTGTTTTGCAAGTTCTTTTCGATCTTGCTTTACACGATACTTCCCATGGGACTTATGATCGCGCTTTATCGGTACACCGAATTTGTTCCCCAAAGTCAGGTTCAGATCCGCATTCCGATCCACGTGCCCGAGAACTTTAAAATCTACATGGCGTTTTCTGCTTTTGTGACGGTGATG
>JAFQII010000282.1 GCA_017397605.1 Clostridia bacterium | reverse complement strand
CTTGAGCTTGGTGAGGTACGCGTTCTGAATCTTGACGGCGTCCTCGGCGAGCTCGGTGTATTTCTTTTTGTCCAGGCATTTGATCGCGGTGCGCAAGAGCATTCTGTAATGCGGCAGGCAGAAATGCGACTGCTCGTTAAACTTTTTGCGGAACTCCGACTCCTCTGCATGCAGATCGGCGGCGTTGACCATGACGCGGTGGAACTTCTCCTCGATTCTGTCGCAGACGTAGCAGCTGTGCTCCAGCTCCTCGGCGCGCTTGACGCTCTTTTCCGCAGGATCGCGCGACAAAAAGCCTGCGGGCTTGATGTCTTTTTTCAGCTCGTCGAGGTGGCTTTCCAGCGTGAGCGCCATGCCGAGACGGTTTTTGCGGGGGAACATGTTTTGGTAGTGCTTGGGGCAAAAGCCTTTTTTGTTGGTGATCTGGCGGATCTCGGGCTCCATCATCGAAGCGCCCAGAATCAGATCGATCTCCGTGTCCTCCAGTTTTGCAAAAATCATGCAGAACGGGCACTTTCCGTTATGCTTATCAAACGCCTCGTTGATCTCGATCGTATAAATGTGTTCTCTCATGTCGCTCTCCTGTGTGTTTGTTGCTTCTATTATATAATACACAGCGCGAAAAAGCAAGAGAAATTTTTTAGACCAGCGACGCGATCAGCTTGTAAACGCACATCACGACCGTCATCACAAAGGTCGGCAGAATGACCAGGCGCAGTTTTTCGGGAAACGGTTTCACGGGACAGACGCTCCTTTTTTGTTTTTAGTATGGACAAAAAGGCGCGCGGGGATACGTCGAGGCTCTTCCTCGAGCACCGCTCAGACCTTTTTCTTTCGAAAAAGAAAAAGGTTTGAGAGTCCAAAAAGAAACTAATTGCCGAAAGCTATCGCTTTCGGGGGAAATATATTTTCACCTTTTTGAGGATGCAGGAATATTCTGCTAACAAAGGAGGGTAGAATTTATGGCATGCTTTGATTCTTTGTTCGGCGGCAACAACTGCTGCTGGATCATCATCCTGATCGCGATCGTCATTCTCTGCTGCTGCGGCGGCTGCTGACGCGCGGTAATCAATGAGGCTTTGCCCGCTGCGGCAGAGCCTTTTTGTTTTTCTCAATAAAAGTTTTTGGGGATCAACCCCCTTGCAACGAAACGTTGTACAACTGTCCGTTGAGCGGGCAGGCGCGCAGACGTGCAAAACCGCCCCGCAAGGCGCAAAAAGATAAACGACGCGGTTATTGTCAAAACGGTTTTTGTGTGCTATACTATGCTTGCAAACAACAAGAGAGGGGAAACGTAACATGAGTGGATACAGAGCAGAAAACATCGGCAGAATCATTGCGGAAAAGCGCAAGGAAGCGGGCATGACGCAGGAACAGCTTGCGCAAAAGCTGATGATCACGCCGCAAGCGGTTTCCAAGTGGGAAAACGGGGTGGGGCTTCCCGATGTGACGCTGATTCCGCAGATTGCGGGCGCGCTGGGCATTTCGATGGACGAGCTGTTTGGTGTGAGCGGGCAGGCGCGCGGCAACGTTCCGCAGACGCTGTTCGGCTTGCAGTTGGTTTGCGTCGAGGGCGACACGGCGGTGTACTCCAACAAATCGATCGAAACCGAGCAGGACGGCACCGTAACGTTCTCGGACGGCAGTACCGCGGACACCAAGACAAACACGGTCACCAACTGCGGACCGGGCGAGGCACGCATTTTAAGCCTGCATGACATCGCGCCCGAGGCGCTTTCGTCGGACGGCTACGAAAGAGGGACGCTGGTCAAAACGTTTTGCGATACGCGCTCGCTATCGGTATACAACGGCGCCATGTGCGAGATCGAGATCACGCGCGGAAACGACGGCGAAACGGTTGTCGAAGCCGAGGGAAGCAAGCTCTTTTTGTCCCGTCTGGAGTTGTCTGTTTCGGGAGACACGCTGACCGTCAACGCGCAGTCGGGGTCGAACAACAACTACGCGCAAAACAGCCGCATTCTGATCAAGGTGGGTTACGACTGCGGCAACAAGCTTGACGCTCGCATCAGCGGATGCGGATGCATCCATGCAAAGACGATTTCGTACACGGACGCGGCGTGCGGGATTTCCGGCTCGGGCAGCATCAACGTCAAGGACCTCGGCACGTGCAACGTGCGGATTTCGGGCTCGGGCGACGTAGCGACGGAAGACGTGCGCGAGCGTTTGGAGGTTGCGATTTCGGGCAGCGGCGACGTGGCTTGCGCGCACGTGCGCAACGTTTCGGTACGCATCGCGGGCTCGGGCGACCTTGCGGTTATGAAATTGGACGGCTCGCTGGAAGCGACGATTGCGGGCTCGGGCGATATTTGCTGTTCGGGCGGCGAGGTGGAAACCCTGCGCGTGAACATCAACGGAAGCGGCAGTCTCGCTTGCGAGCGTCTGGTCGTGGGCGACGCGGAGATTACCGTCCGCGGAAGCGGCACGATCGCACTCGGCAGGATCAAAGGCAAATCCGTCGAGCGTCTGTCCAAAAACAGCGAGCTCAAGGTTGGGCAAAGAGGATAAGGAACGGTCAAGGAACTTTCTTTTGAAAAAGAAAGTTCCTTCACAATCCTCAAAGAAAACAAATGCCCGATGCCGGTGCATCGGGAGAGAAATGATATATGTTTAAATAAAATTTCTTGGGGATTCTTAAGGGGTGTTCTTTTGAAAGAACACCCCTTAAGCCGTATCTCTATTCCACAATCGGGAGCTCTGTCATGCGCAGCTTGGCACATCCGTAGGGATAAAGCTCCACGCGTTTCGGTTCGCCGACAGGCTCGCGCGAGTCGGGAACCTTGGCGCAGACGGTGTCGTAGCCGTCCTCAAAGCCCCAGTCGATCGGAACGACGTCCGTTTCCAGCACGACGGGCGGGTTCTGTGACGAAAACGGCACGTCGGAGACTTCCTTTTGCTGTATTGTCAGCGGAGAGCCGCAGTAAGCGTAGCTCCAATCCGTTGTCGGAACGTACTCGTAATCGCAGTAGGGGAACTTGCGCTCCACGCCGTTTTTTTCGTACTCGCGCATGCGCGTCGTGTAACCGATCGGCAGGGCAAACAACAGCGAACCGCATTTTGCGACCGCGAGGTCAAAGGGACGCTCCTCAAAATGAGGAACAGCGTCGTAAGAAACGTCAAAACGGTACGTTTCGCCCGCCTTGCACGCAAAGGAAATGTCGCCCTCGGGCGCGGCTTTGCCGCCGACGCGGACGTTTTCGGCAAAGGACGGGATGCGCACGGAGAAGGTAAAGTCTTCTTTTGCCTCTACGGTGTAGACAAAGGTGTTTTCAAACGGGTAGTTGGTGTCCAGTACGATGTGCGCCGTGCTGCAGTTCAGTTCATTCGGAACGGGCACGGTGCTTTGAATCACGTTGCCATTGTGCGCAAACGCGGAGAGGGCGAATTTGGGCCAGCCCTGCCCGAAATTGGCGGTACAGCAGCCGAACTCGGGCTCCAAGCCAAACAGATGCGCTTCCGAGCTGTTGGTGCGGAACAAGGTCTTGCCCGGAAAACGGATGCATGCGATTTGGTTGGACATCTGGTCGTACTGGTGCGTCCACATGTCGTCGCTGTTTGCCGCGGGGAGCGCGTTAAAGGCGAGAACTTCCAAGCGTTCCAACCACTTGCTCTCGCCCGTGTGGGCGTAGAGAAGCTCATAGGTGTACATCAACTCAACGACGGAGCAGAGCTCCGCGCCGTGAATGGGGCTTAAGCCCGCCAGACACTCGTCTCCCGCGATCGTGCCTGCGGGCATGCTGTTGTGCGTTTCCAGGATGTCCAGCAGTTTTTGCGCTTCGTCGGTGTAGGGCAAGCCGAGCATTTCGTGCGAGACGGCTTCGTGTTTGAGCATCATCGTCAGGTTGACGATGTGGGTGTCAAAGGTCCATTTGTTGAGAGGACGCACCCAAAGGTGCTCGACCGTATGGTAGTCCATGCCTTGATCTTTTAAGATCTGCGCAAGATTTTTGATCCACGGCTCGTCAAAACGCGCTTGCAAAAATTCCAGCGCGACAAAACCCTCAAACCAGCGGTACTTGCCCCAGTCAAAGAGCTTGATGCTGCCGTCTTGCAGCAGGTCGTGGAAATTACGCATCATTTTGTACAGCACGTCCACGGCGCGCTCGTCGCGTGCGCAGTCGTAGTAGACGACCAACACTTTTGCGATCAAAAGCACCGTCCACGTGTCGTAGGTTGCACGTTTTTCGGGCGGGCAGGGGCAGAGCCAGCCGTCGGGCTGTTGTGCGTCCATGATCGCGTTCATGTATTTTTTGGCACGCGCGATCAGGTCGGCATCCTCCAGGAGGTACGCCATCGGAATAAACCCGTCCAGCCAGTACGGAACGCGCTCCCATCCGTCGGCGTCGCCGCCGATCCACGCGCTGTCGCGCACGTCGCGCCAGACCTTGTCCAAGTTGCCGCACAAACCGTTTGCCTGGATGCGGAGCTGTTTTTTGACCCAGCCGCGGGGGGTGATTTCATTTGAGGTAAAATAGTTCCACTTTTTCATCGCGGTGCTTCCTTTTGTGTTTTGGTAGGTATAGCATAGCACATTTTGACAGAAAAAGCAAGTCCAAATCGGCGCAAAGCTATGTCGATTGCATTGCGTATACCGCCGACATCAAAAACGCTACGCGTTTTAATGAGTATGCTACAAGGATTGCCGCCGCAGGCGGGATCTCGTTGGAATTAGAGGTATCCTTTCCATGGGGAATGTAATATTAAAAAACAATATTTTGTGCCTGTGTCGGACGGGACACCATATTTGGAGCCGAATGGTAAAAAACGGAAAAACCCGCGCGGGAACTGGGTTTTTGTTCAAAAAAAGTTCACGAAAACGCGCGGTTTTTTCGTAAAAACCTATTGACATTTAAAGTGTTTTTTATATAATGAGAATTGATAAATTAGCAAAACATCACGCAAACTGTCGACCGAGGAGGGATTCGCAATGGCTACGATCATGGAACAAGTTGCGAATGTGGAACCTCAAAAGCGGTTTGGACAGATGCTACGGAACCTTCGCGTTGAGTATGAAAAACGCGGATTGCCTTTGATGGGGCGTTTTGAACTCACGCCACACTGCACCTTGGATTGCAAGATGTGCTATGTGCATCGCTCGGACGGCAAGTATCCGCACCGTGTTTTGACGGGTGACGAGTGGATCGACATCATGGATCAAGCGATTGATATGGGGATGTTACACGCCACTTTGACTGGCGGGGAGTGTATGCTACATCCCGACTTCAAACGAATATATATGCGTCTCAAAGAAAAAGGTGTGCACATTACAATATTGACGAATGGCACATTACTTGACAAAGAGATGATTGAGTTTCTTGCTACGGTTCCGCCGATTTTTTTGCAGATTAGTGTATATGGCAGTTCCCCGGAAGTATATGAACGCGTCACGGGAGATGCGAACGCATTTTATAAAGTAGATTTTGCGCTTCGGGAATTAATGCAAACAAATTTGCTACCTCAAATTGCACTAACAATATCAAAGTATAATTTGGATGATTTAAGTGGATTGTGGCAATATGCCAACTCTTTTGATCAAACGCGTGTAATTGTTGATTGCGATTTAATTGCGCCAATCGAGAGCAGTGGTCATAATTTTGAGGACTATTCGTTGTCGTACGAAGAACAACTTTCTGTGAGAACGCAAGTGCTTGCTTGGAAGGGCAGAGAAACAGGCAAACTGTGTGATGAGGATTTCCTTGAAGGACGAGTTGATGATTCGCAAGAACGGTATAACAAAATGCCGTGCGCAGCCGGATTGAGTGCTTTCCATATAGGCTATGACGGTGTCATGCTTCCGTGTGGAGAGTTTCCGTTGGCAAAAGCAGATGTTCTCGCCGACGGTTTCGCGGATGCATGGAAAAAGATAAACATCGCGGCGAAAATGTATCACCGAAGCGAAGAGTGCTTGGCATGTGCTTTTTTTGACGAATGCACCTTTTGTGCCGCTCGATATGCCAATTCTTCAGGGAGTACAGACGGGCTTGCCGGGAACATTCCGTGCAACAAAAAAATGCGTATGTTGATACCGATGTTGTATCGAAAAAGCAAATAAGTAGAAAAATGTCATGAATATATTTTGAAAGGATTCATTATGAAAAAGTATCAGAAGCCGATCATTGTAGTAGCAAAATATGATTTTTCAGAGCACCTTTTTGCTTCTGGTGGTACTGCTACCGTCAAATGTAATTACGAGAGCGAGTATAATTTTACTCCTGCGATTCACGATGCGCATACTGGTTGCGACAAAGAAAGTGTTGGTACAGGCATGTACGAGGATGTACCACTTACTTGATATAATCCCATGTCCTACCTCACACTCGCGGGAGTGAAATTCGTTCTAAAAAACGAAACACTACTACCCGCTAACTTCCTTGCGTCTTTGCGCGTGTTTCAGGTTGATACCGCGCCGGGCTCGCAACCCATTACAATTGAGGTCGTAAAAGCCGCCCCGCCAAACGGCGAGGCGGTTTTTTCAAGTACGTCCATGCGCGTCAGTTCGGTCGGAAATGCCGATTCGTCGGGACGTTTATTTGTCGTGCCGCGCGACAAGTCGTGCGCGCTGTTAGCCGACGGGGACACCTGGACGGTGTACGTGGACGGCGAGACGGACGCGACCGATTCCTTGCGCGTATTGTTCCGCATGGCTTTTGAACAACACGTTGCATCCCTCGGGGTGTTATCCTTGCACGCCTGCGCGTTTGTTTACGGCGGCAAGGCATACTGCACGACGGGCAAGTCGGGTGCGGGCAAAAGCACGCTGGCGGGCAACGTCCGCAAGGCATTTGAAGGCGTCTGGATGCTCAACGGCGACAGACCGATCGTGCGGGAAGAAAACGGCACGTTTATTGCCTACGGCGCGCCGTGGAGCGGAAAAGAAAACATCTTTATCAACGATTCCCGTCCGCTGGGCGCGGTCATCGAGGTCAAAAAGTGCGGTGTGGACAAGCTGTACCGCCTGCCGCCCAAGCGCGCGGCGAAGCTGTTGATGAAACGCGTTTCCCTGCCGCTGTGGGACAGCGGGGCGGTCGGCGACGTGATCGCAACGATCAGCCGTGCCGCGGAGCGCGTGCCCGTGTTCCGTATGTATTGCAAAAACGACGTTTCGGCGGGAGAAACCCTGCTTGCGGCGTTGGAGCATCCCGAACAAGTGATTCTATTACCCGAAGGAGAAGATACCATGAAGATCAAAAAGAATTTTGTCATGCGCAAGATGCTGGACGAGTACATCGTCGTTCCCGTCGGCGCGGATTCCGCGGCGGCGCAGGGCGCGATCATGCTCAACGAGGTCGGCGCGTTTTTGTGGGAGAAAATGACCGAGGAGACCACGCGCGAGCTTTTGCTGGAGCAGCTTCTCGCCGAGTTTGAGGTCGAAAAAGAGGTCGCTTCCGCCGATCTCGACGAGTTTTTGCAAACCCTGCGCGACGCAAACGTATTGGAATAAAGGGACAAAAGAGGCTGAGTCATTCAGCCCAATGTGCCGAGCGCGCTTTGCGCTACGCTCGGCACAATTCATGACGGGGAGCATTCACTCCCCGTCAATTCATGTTTCCGTGGCGTACGGCACGGGAACAATTCATGCACCGCTTGCGGTGCAATTCATCCTCTAAAAGGTTCTGTGCGTTTTCGATATGTTCGATCTGACTCGTTTTTGCATTTAGTGAATGAATTGTGTGCTGTCGCACACATGAATAGCGCGTTTCACGCTGTGCATGAATAGCGCTGCAAGCAGCGCATGAATTGTGTCTGCGGATGATCCGCAGACACATGAAAAGAGGCTGAGTCTTGGACTCAGCCTCTTGAATTCTTATACATTCTCCAGCAGCTCATGCTCATCGGGAATGAGGATGCGCTTGCCTTGTTTGATTGCCTCGTACGCCAGCACAACGGTGCGGAACGAGGTGTAGACCGCATCGATCGGAACCACGCCTTCCGCGTCGTTTTCGATCATATCGATCAGATTGAGGTACTGGCCGTACATATCCTTGTACACCGAGTCGTAGTCCATGATGACGTCGGGCTTGCGCTCGTCGCCGTAATAGACGCAGATGCGGTCCTTGTCGTTGATGCCGTCGGTGCGGTTTTGCGCCATGGTCAGGGTGATGTGGCCCTTGGTACCGATAAAATCCTTGTCGTTGTTGGAGGAGATATTGTTACTCCAGCCGACCTCATAGTAGCCGCGGCAACCGTTTGCCAGCTCCATCAGCATGACCTGATAGTTGTCGCAGGGCGCGTCCTCGTCGACCTTGGACGAAATGCCGCTGACCGCCACAATGGGCGACTCGGCAAACCATTGAATGACGTCTGCGTAATGCACGCCGCAGTCGATCAGCGGGGGGCAGTCCTGCATCAGGCGGATAAAGCGGTCCCAGGGATGGCCTTCCTCGCCTGCGTGGTGGCTCTGGTTCATGCGCACCATGCGAAGCTCGCCGATCTCGCCCGCGTCGATCATCTCCTTGATCTTGCGGTAGGAACGGTTGTAACGCAAAACGTGCGAGACGGAGACCTTGCAGTGGCTCTCCTTGACAAGGCGCACAAACTCGCGTGCGTCGTCGAGGTTGGTCGCAATCGGTTTTTCGCAAATGACGTGCTTGCCGTGCAGCAGGCAGTCGCGCAGAATCGCAAAATGCGTGTCCGTATAGGTTGCAATGATCACGATCTCCACGCGGGGGTCTTTCAGATACGGACGGTAATCCGTGCCGTAGGACTCTGCCTCAAAGCGCGATGCAAACGATTTTGCAATCTTCTCGTTAGTGTCGACCGTCGCAATGATGGTCGCTTCATGTTTGTCGTAGATCTCCTGAATGTGCTGTTCGCCGATGTGTCCGCATCCGATCAGCACGACACCATATGTTTTTATCATCCGTTGTACCTCATGCCATTGCCGTTTTGGCGGCTGTAGTATCAGTAAACTGTCAGCGGTTGGTTGCTACGAGCGCGGTTCCCTGCTCTACAAAACGGAGTGCGATCTCCGTGACCTCGTCGAGGGTGAGGACAGAGGGGTTGCGTGCCCAATCGAGATATACGTTCAGCGCGCCGTGTGCCATAAAGATGAGTGCGGCACGGAGCGACGCGTCGCTCTGGTCGGAGTAGTTGCGGTAGACGTTCATGAGCGACTCCATCAAAGGAGCGGACAGTGCGCGTACAAAGTACAGCGAGGTGTTTTCCAGGCAGAACGCGCGGAACAGCTCGGTGTGCTCGCCGATCTTGTCGCGCAGGTAAGCAAAGAACTGCGCGGGGACAAAATTGTTCTCCTCATCCAGTGCGCTCTGCAGTGCGTTGTCAAACACGCCTTTCATGCTTGCGATCAGCTCGTCTGCAACGTCCTGCACGCAGGAGTAGTGCAGATAAAAAGTCTTGCGGTTGATGTCAGCCTTGGTGGTCAGCTCGGTGATGGTAATATCATCGACGTTTTTTTCGGCAAGAATCTGAAACAGCGCGAGGCTGATGGCGCGCTTGGTCTTGACGATTCGTCTGTCAATTTTTGTTCTGGGCATCGTATACTCTCTCCTTGCAGTGGTAATGGAGGAAGCGGATACTTCCTTGTGTATGCAATAGTATACCACAAAAGTTGACAATTTGGTATCCAATTTTGCAAAATATTTTTCCGTATTTTTGTGCTATTTGCCAAAGAATGGCTTGGTTTTGGTTCAAACAAGGATGTCGCCCAAAAAATCGATGCCGCACAACAACAGCACGTTGCGGACGACAAAAAACACAAACCACGCGCCGAGCGCGATGCAAACGGGCTTGATTCCGATCAGCGTCGGGCGGGGATCGCCGCGGACGAGGTGTCTGATCATGCCGATCTCGTACAAGACAAACGCCGCAGCGCCCATCGGCACGATCGGGTTGTACCGCAAGGACATAAGCAGGTCAAACGAGAGCAGTGCGTCCAGCGCACGCGTTCCGCCGCAAGCGGGGCAGTACAGGTGCAGGTATTTGACCATACCGCAGGGCATTTCGGGCAGAAGCGCGACCAGCGACTTGTAAAACAGAAACAGCAAGGCAATCAGCACGGCAAGAACGTTGACCGTACAAAAAATGATCCATTGCTCTTTTTTGGAGAACATTCCGCGCACTTCCTTTCGCCTGTTCTTTTGCAGTATAGCACAGAGAGGGGCAGATTTGCAACAGGTTTCTATCAAAAAACGGGATTTTTTCGGCGGAATCTTTTGCGCGCCCATTGACGAACGGGGCAGAATGTGCTAAAATGATATGCGAAAGCAAAAACCAAAGGAGAACACGATGAACGGCTATCAAAACGACTTTTCGCTCAACAACAACGGTTATCCGTACGGCATTGTTCCGCCGACGCGATACAATACATTTGCAACGCTTTCGCTGATTGCGGGCATCCTTTCGATTGTGTTTATGTGCTGCTGCACGTATCTCGGCGTTTTGCTCGGCGTCCCGGCAATCGTGTTTGCGTGTCTGGACAGAACCAAAAACGGCACGATGGGCGGACTTGCCATCGCGGGCTTGGTCTGCGGCATCGTCGGCGCGGTGCTTTCGATCGCGTTGATCGTATTTGCGCTGGTCATCGAGGCAAACGGCGGCACGGAAGCCTATCTGCAACGGCTTGAGGAAATGCTTGAGTCCATGGAAGAAAACTATCCTTCGTAAGCTTGATACGTTCCCGAACGGTACAAAAACCTGTTCGGGAATATTTTTTTGAAAAAATTTGAAAAAAGGCTTGACATTTGCCAAAAAGAGTGATACAATAGCCCTTGCTGTCGGGAATACTCGGCGGTGTATTGCGGAATTGTGTAAGGGTAGCACGACAGACTCTGACTCTGTTTGTCTGGGTTCAAATCCTAGTTCCGCAGCCAGAAAAAAGCACGCGTAAGCGTGCTTTTTTCAGTTATATTCGCCTTGCGGCGAGTTCTATGCACAAGTGCGTGATATGTCCTTCGGACGTGATATGCGCTTCGCGCGTTGGAAGTTACAAGGCGAATATAATATCACTGCGGAACGAAGTGGAGCAATATCACTTTTGCGAAGCAAAAATATCACGCTGAGCGGGAGCGAAGCATATCACTAAAGCTCTTTACAACTCATGATTTTTGTGATATATTATATTTGAGGTGACGACTGTGGCAGAAAGTATTTTGAGAGACAAATCCAAAGAGTTTGCGAAGCAGGTCGTTTTTCTTTGCCGTGATATAAAAACAAACATGAAAGAGTCGGTTCTCACAAATCAGCTATTGCGTTCGGGAACGTCTATCGGTGCGAATATTCATGAGGCGCAATATGCGCAGGGAACGAAGGATTTTATATCCAAATTGGAGATTGCGCAAAAAGAATGCTACGAAACAGAATATTGGATGGATTTACTTTTTGAAACGGGTTATATTCCCGAAAATGTTTATAAGCCTCTGCAAAATCAATGCGGACAGATTCGCAGAATGTTGATTTCTTCCCTCAACACAACAAAAGCAAATCAAAGTAACAAATGATCCCACCCATACAATCAAGGAGGAACCGTTATGAAGCTCAAAAGAATGCTGGCGTTTGTTGTGGACTGGCTGTTATCGGGCGTTCCTGCGCTGGTCGGCTCGTTTGTTGTGTTGGAAGCGATCGAAAAGCGAGGTGTGCGTCCGCTTGACGTGATCCTTGTGCTGTTGCTGGTCGCCTCTTACCCTGCGCTGTTTGTTCTTCGGGACGTGATGTTTGGCGGCAGAAGCGTTGCCAAGCGCATGCTTGGGCTTTGCGTCAAGGACGATCGGACGTGGGAAGCGCCTTCAAAGGGCAAGCTGATCTTGCGGAACATCTTTTTCTTTGTATATCCGATCGACGCGATCGTTTTGCTGGCGACGGGCCGTTCGCTCGGCGACATGGCGACCGCCACGACCGTGATCAAACAGATCAAACAAAAATAAAAAGGGGACCCAATATGAAAACAAAAGAAATGGACAAGCTGGTTGCGCATTTTGACCGCTATTTTGAGCAGACGGACTGTACGGTTTTGCATCCCGTGGACGGGGGCGCGTATCACGTCGACGTGCTGTTGTACAAGCCGAGCGAAAAATACCCGTTTTGGAAATTGGTCACGATGGGTGCGAGCGATTACAAAATGCCGGCGGTTTCCAACACGATCTCGCAGCACAACGAGTACATCATGTTTGTCGACCGCGGCGAAAACCTTGAGGACCGCGAAACGTTGCAATGGTATCACAGCAAGCTGTTGATGATCGCTTCTTATGCGTATTGCTGTCAGACGCACATCACCTACGGACACAGCTTTGAATGGGAGAACGAGGACGCGGACGACGAAATGATCGCGGCGTTCGTTGAGTTCCCGCAGGTCATCGAGGATGCGGGCATTCTGCGTTGCAAGCTGGGCATGCTCAAGACCGCCGCGTGTTTGCAGGTCGTGTTGCTTTGCAAAGCGGAGCTGGAACGGCTGATGAAGATCGGGCCGCAGGCGTTCAGCGATTATTTGTATCCCGAAAACGGGGGCAAATGTCATTTCCTGTCCGAAAAGCACCGCAGCGAGAAGTTCTGATTGACTTCGATAACGGAAAGGATCGGGCATCGTGGACCATGTGTGCAAGGACTATGTTGTGTACACGGGCTCATTTGAGGTGTACACCAAGCGCACCAAGCTCGTGCTCGGCGGTGAATAAAAGATATTTTTAAGGAGAATACATCATGTATACGATCTATGTAAAGTTTGAATGTCACGAAGGCAAGCGCGAGACGTTTGTCGAATCGGTCAAGTCGCAGGGCATTCTGGACGCGATCCGCGCGGAGGACGGCTGTCTGCAATACGACTACTATTATTCCGACGGGGACAAAAACGGTCTGTTGCTCATCGAAGCATGGGAGAGCAAACAGCACCAGCAGGTCCACATGGAACAGCCCCACATGGCACGCCTGCGCGAGATCAACGCGCTCTGCATCAAAACGGCAAAGCTCGGCGAGTTTGAGCTGAAAGGCTAACGGCTTTTTGCCGTCAATTCCCGCGAGAGCCGTTCCAGCGTCGAAAACGCAAACGGAAAGCGCACAAACGCGTTTCGGAGTTGCTTTTCCGCTTCGCGCGCGTCAAAGGTCTCACGGACAAAGCGCGCGTCTTCTTGCGTGGTGCGCAGGCTGACCGTTCCGAGCGCCAAGACGCTGACGGACGCTTGCCGCAGGACGGCTTCAAACACGTTTTCTCCCCGTGCGCGCGGAGACGAAAGGACGTAGGACAGCTCTGTGCGGTCAAACAGATTGCAAAAACGCGTTTCCGCAAGCAGCCGCTTGGCATAATCGCGGACAAACAAGACACCCGAGAGGGTGTTTTTTGTTTCCGTCACGGCGTAAATCGGAAAAAACGAATGCTCGTGCGCACGGCTGTCGGGTTTGTAGGCGCGCAAAAACGCGGCCAGGTCTCTGCCGATCGCGGCGCGGTAAAACGGGTTGAACGCGGGCGTCTCTTCCGCTTGCAGTTTTTTCGTCAGCACGCGCACGTCGCGCAAGAGAATGCGGCAGTACCGCAAGCCTTTTTGATACAACAGCTCCATCGGCGTGTCGCACAGCATGCGCAGTGCCGCGTCGGGGTCGGGCGACGCGCGGAGCGCCAAAGAGACGGTGTACAGCACACTTTCCATCAGTTCCTCGGCGATCTCGTCGGGGACGGAGCTCGTGCGCTTGCCGTAAAGGGATTCCAGCCGTTTTTGCAACAGCTCCAGCACGTCGTATTGGACGCGTGCGGAGTCTGTTTCCGTCAGCGCGCCGACGCGCTCGCCCTCGGCAAGCAGGTCCTCAAGGTAAGCGCTGTCGCGGAGGTTTTCTTTGCAGAGCAAGGTTCTTTTTTGCAGCATATCCGTTCCTCCTCAATAACGCAGAGCGCGCGCAAGGCTGTCCAGCTCGCGGGAGCTTAGCAGTTCGATCGAGCCTTCGCAGGAGCCGTTGAAGAATTTGCGCATGTACTCGATCAGCTCGTCGTCGGTCAGCTTGTCTTCCGTCTCGTTTTTGTAGTAATAAAATGTCTCGACCAGTGCGTGCAGGGTGTCGGCGTAATTCTGCCGCGTGATGTAAGGCGAGTCGGCAAACGCGTCGATCAGCTTGCCGACGGGCCCCTCTCCAAACTCCAGCCGTCCGTGGTAGCGTTGCTCGTGCGCTTGTGTTTCCAACAGCTCGACGGCCTGTTCCTTGGTCAGCACCAGCCCGTATTGCACCGTCTTCTCGTTGTGCATGAGAATCTTTTGCGCGTCCTTTGCGAGCGTCAGCGCGCTCGCGTTCGCTTTGAATTTTTGCAGTTTTCCCGACATGTTTTTCTCCCGTGTTTGCTTTGTCTGTCTACGATTATAGCGGGAAAATAATAAAATACAAGTCTTGATTTTTTTGCCGTTTTGTGGTATAATAGAGACAGAAAAAAGGGGGAATTTCTTTTCGCGGAAAAGAAATTCCCCCTTTAAAACCCCCAAAGAAAAGCGATTGCTCCAAAACTGTCGGTTTGGAGGATCAAAATACGTTTTTCTCCCGAGACGGCAGTCTCGGGCAATCAGTTTTTTGGGGGATTTTTAAGGGGACTTTTTTTCAAAAAAGTCCCCTTAAACGTTCTCTTTATTTTTACACTTCCAGCGTCACCGACTGATACGGCAAAAGCGTCAAAACGTTGCCGTCAATCTTCACCTCGTCCTTGCTTGCAAGGACGACTTTTTTTGCCTCAAAGGGCAAAACGATTTCTCTTGCGCTGTCCGCAAAAGAGCAAAGCACGGCGATCGTTTTGTCACCCGTGCGGGTGTAAGCGATGAGCTGCTTTTCCCCTTGCAGAATCGGCGCAAACGTGCCGTTCTGGATCGTCTCGGCGTATTCCGACACGGTGCGCAGACGGATCATCTCTTTGTAGAACGCAAACACACCGTCGTTCTTTGCCGTTTCCGCTTTTGCGTTGACCGTTTTGTAATCGGGATGCACGCACAGCCACGGTGTCACGCCCGCAGGGGAGAAACCGCCGTTTTCGCTGTCGTCCCACGGGAACGGCACGCGCGCGTTGTCACGCGAGTAACGTGCGCAGAGGCGCATCGCTTCTTCGGGGGAGAGCCCGTCGGCGAGTGCTGTGCGGTAGTGGTTTTTGGTCGAGATATCGTCGATCTGGTCGATGGACGTAAAGCGCGGGTTGGTCATGCCCAGCTCCTGCCCCTGGTAGATAAACGGCATGCCGAACAGGAAGAAATACATGTTGCCCAGCATTTTTTGCACTTCGGGGCAATGGTCCTTTTCGGGGACGAATTTCTGGCATGCGCGGGGGTAGTCGTGGTTTTCGATAAAGGTCGCGCCGCAACCGATCTTCTGTGTCGAAAGCTGGGACGCGTACAGCGTGTCGCGCCATGCGTCAAAATCCCATTCATACGGATCCTTGGCGGTGTGCCAGCCGTGGCCGTAGTTGTACGGCTCGGAGTAGGAGAAGTCAAACATCGTAGAGAAATAGCCTTTTTCACCGATGTAGTCCACCAACTGCTCGTTGGGAACGCCTGCCGCCTCCGCGACGGTGACGCACTCGTATTTGTCAAAGGTCTGCTCGCGCAGCTCGGTCAAAAACTTGCCGATGCCCTCGACGTTGCGCGTGTAAGCATAACAGCCGACCATGCCGTCGGGGCCGTCCGCGGGACCGGAGGGGAGACCTTCCATCTTTTTGATGTGCACGATCGCGTCAATGCGGAACCCGCCCAAGCCCTTGTCCAGCCAAAAACGTACCATGTCGATGATGCGCTGTCTCAATTTGGGGTTTTCCCAGTTGAGGTCGGGCTGTTTTTTGGAGAAGAGGTGCATGTAATAGCGGTCGCCGCCGACGTTCTCCCACGCAGAGCCGCCAAACATGCTTCTCCAGTTGTTGGGAGGCCCGTCCGGGGACTCGGCAAACCAGAAATAGCCCGCTTCCTCGCTGTCGGGCTCGCGCAGGGCTTTTTGGAACCACGGATGCTCGTCCGAGCAGTGGTTGACGACCAGATCCATCAGAATCTTGATGTCGCGTTTTTTGGCTTCTGCCAAAAGCTCGTCCATGTCTGCCATATTGCCGAACAGCGGGTCGATATCCTCATAATCCGAGATATCGTAGCCGCCGTCGTCCATCGGGGAACGGTAGACGGGAGAAAGCCAGACGATGCCTACGCCCAATTCTTTGAGATAATCCAGTTTTGAAGTAATACCCTTGAGGTCGCCCGTGCCGTCGCCGTTTGCGTCGCAGAACGAACGGGGATAAACCTGGTAGGCAATGCGGTTTTTCCACCAGCCTTTGTTGATTGCGTTGCTCATAAGAGAGTTCCTTTCTCTTTTGCTTGCTTTTCAAAGGCAGTATAGCACAACCGCGCAAAAAATGCAACGGTTTCTTTGCTTCTTCTTTGTGCAAAGATACGGCTTTTTCGTGTCATAGCCTATTGACAAAAACGGCGTGATTATTTATAATAGGGACGAAAAAATATGAAGAAACGGAGAACAAAGTATGAAGAAACGGTTATTTTCTCGTTTGGTCGCACTTGTACTGACCGCATTGATGCTGGTCGGCGTTTTGCCGATCGCCGTGTGGGCGGACGCAAGCGACTTTTCGTACTACATCGGTACAGACGCCGAAGGCGAGTATGCTGTCATTGACGGCTACTATGGCGACGGCGGAATCGTGGTCGTTCCCGCTGAGATCGACGGTCTGCCCGTGTTGCAGATCGCGTACGGCGTGTTCGGCAGTAACATGGAGATTACACATGTGACGTTTTCGGAGGGCATTCGTGTCCTCAGCGGTAACGTGTTTTCTTGGTCGTCTGTCGAGACGGTATCGCTTCCGTCGACGCTGACGACGATCTCCTCGCAGTGCTTTTATTATTGCAAGGAATTGACGGAGATCACGATTCCTGCCGGCGTGGAGCTTCTCGGCTCCGGCTTGTTTGAGGGCTGCGAAGAGCTGACCGACGTTTATTTTGAGGCGGCGGCGCCCGGCGAGAATTGGGATGAGCGCTGGGCAGACAACTGCCATGCAAACATTTGGTATGACGGCGTGCTGACCGCGGAATGTGTGGAGGACGAGCAGTTCCTCTACCGCGTGGAAGGCAAGCAGGCAACCGTGCTGGATTTTGTTCCCGAGTATGATACCGACCGTATATCGGTTCCCGAGACGGTGGGCGATGCAACGGTTACGGCGATCGGCGCGGATGCGTTTAAGGATATGCATTCTATCCGCGAGATCAAGCTGCCCGAGACTGTGACGGTGATCGCAAACAACGCGTTTATCTCCTGCGGGTCTTTGGAAAAAATAAACCTCCCGCTCGGATTGACGTATATCGGCATGCAGGCGTTTATGTGGTGCGGCAACCTGCAGGAGCTGCGCATTCCCGAAACCGTGGAATATATCGGCGGCAGTGCGTTCTTTAACGATTATGCGACCCTGTATTTTGAAGCGGATGCCGCATCTGATCTGTGGCACTATAATTGGTCCGATTATTTTTCCGGATCGATCGTCTGGGGCGCGTGTGTTCACCGCAACGTAACGGTTGATGAGGTTAAAAAGACCTGTTATGAGGACGGCTATCTCCGCATCACGTGCGACGATTGCGGCGAAGAAGTCCGCTATGAATATTACGAAGCAAGCCACGACTATGACAACGGCGTCTGCACCGTTTGCGGGGATACTCTGCCCGTGACGGCGCTTTATAACTATTGGATTGACGGCGATATCGTTGTCATCAGCGATTATTACGGTGATGATGAGCATGTCATCGTTCCCGCTGAGATCGAAGGCTATCCCGTTGGACGAATCGGCGATTGGTCGTTTGACTGGCAGAACCGCGTCAAGAGCGTTACGCTCCCCGAAACAGTTACGAGCGTCGGACCTTATGCGTTCTATAACAGCAGCGTGGCAGACATTTACTGTCCGTCCGGCGCGGATTTGTCGGGATGGGATCCCGCTTGGGCGCGCGATTGCAGTGCAAACGTCTGGGCAGGCAGCGAGCTTGTAAGCTACGTCGGCGAGCAGGACGGCTTTGTCTACCGTATCACCGACGGCTGTGTGATGCTGACGGGCTGTACGGTTCATACTTCGAGCGAGCTGGTGATTCCCGCGGAGCTTGCCGGCTGTCCCGTAACGGGCATCGGCTATGAAGCTTTTAGCTATATGGAATCTCTCACGAGCGTCGTGATTCCCGAAACGGTAACCGCGATCG
>JAFQII010000281.1 GCA_017397605.1 Clostridia bacterium | reverse complement strand
GTCGATTCCCTTGGATCGGATCGCAAGGTCAACCGCCGCGGGGGTGTTGTGCACAAAATCGCAGATCAATTCGCAGTTGAGACGGTCGTCCGTGAGTGCTTCACCCACAACACCGGGCGCGCGGTGCGTAAAGCCGCTCATGGCATTGAACAAGTGCGTCACTTGCGTCGCACCCGCGTCTGCCATTTGGCGTGCTTGCTCGTACGTCGCGTTGGTGTGTCCGATCGACGGGTTGGCACCCGCAAAAAGCACGTCCTCCACCAGATCGAGCACGCCGTCAACCTCCGGCGCAAGCGTAATGGAACAAAGCGAACCCTCGCACGCGTCAAGATATTCGGCAAGCGCTTTTTTGCTCGGCTTTGCGAGATTGTCGGGAATCATCGAGCCGATGCGGTTGGGGGAGAGAAACGGCCCTTCCATGTTGATGCCTGCAAGCTTTGCGCCTGCGGGCTTTCTGACCATCTCTTTTTTGATGTTGCGTATCACGCGCAAAAGGCGTTCGTGCGGCAGACAGCGGATCGTCGGAACGACCGTCGTGATACCGTTCTGCGCAAGGTAAACCGTACCGCCGTCAAACTCGGCATCCTCGCTTGCAAACTCCGTGCCAAAGCACCCGTGGTTGTGGATGTCGATCAGTCCCGGAACGACGGTCAGACCCGTGATGTCGATGCGCTCGCCGTCGCAGGGGAGACCTTCACCGATCGCGGCGATCTTGCCGTCTTTGATCAACAAATCGGCACGCAAAAGTCCTGCCTTTTCGGTCAGGACTTTTCCGCCGTATAATAACGTTTGTTTGCTCATCCTTCGATCTCTGTCAACATGCGGTGGAGGTTTTCCATGCTGATGTCGATTGCCATCAGATTTTCCTCGATGCCTTCAAACTCGAGCGAGTAATAGCCTTGGTATCCCGAATCACGGATGATCTGCAGGCACTGCAAAACGGGCACATCGCCCTGACCGAGAATGGTTGCGCGGCGGTAGTTGCCTGCGCGCGTGCGTCCCCAGCCTCTGCCGGGATTGGGTTTCATGCCGCTGCGCCAGAATGCGTCCTTGACGTGCACGTGGGACACCAAAGGCAACAGCTTGGAAACAGCGATCGCGCAATCCTCGTCCACACCGCCAAAGTTGCCGATGTCACAGAGATAACTGTAGTTGGGGTGGTTTACCGCACCGAATACTGCCAGCATGCGGTCGGAGTCCTGCACGAGTCTGCCGTGGTTTTCGGAGCAGGTCGTGACACCCTTGCTTGCGGCGTATTCCGCAACCTCGCGGATCGCGGGCGCAACCACAGGGAGGATCGCATCAAAGGTCTGCAAGCCGTCGTAACCTTCGTAGAAGCCGTATGCAATATCATGGCGCATCAGCTTGATGCCGCATGCGGAAGCAAGGTCGACGTGGCGCTTGACGCGCTCCACCTCGGCATCTACGTCTCTGACAAAGAAGTTTGCACCCGTCGTGTAGATCGGGATCTCCAGATCGAGCTTTCTTGCCTCGTCCGCAAGGCCCAGCCAAAAATCAGCCAGGTCGGTTTTGCCGTCGGGCGCGATGTCATTGACAACAAACTCGATGCCCGTGCAGCCCAACTCCTTGCTTTTTTCAAGCATGCCGGGGTAAGTGATCTTGCCTGCGCAGAACGCCTGCCAAAAGCTGTATGTGCTGATACATGTTTTCATTACAGAATGATCTCCTTTTTCTGTTCTGCGGAGTCGTAGATCGCGTCAAGGATGCGCTGCATCGTAACAGCCTGCTCAATCGGGTAACGGGTGGGCTTGTCGTTCAGCACGCAGTCCGCAAAATGCGTGATCTCTGCAAGGAAACGGTCATTGTCATCCAAGGTAATGCGGTCGTCGGAGAGATAGCCGTCGCGCTCGCCGTAGATGGTCGCGCTGGTAACGTCCGCACCTGCTTTGGAGCCGAAGATCTGCGTGTCGGAGTGTGCCGGACCGTTGATCGCCCAGGATGCCTCAAACATCAGCATCGCACCGTTTTCAAAGTGGATGACGCCTGCGCCGAGATCCTCGGTGTCAAACTGATTGTCGGGCGAGGGCGTGCCGTGCCATCTGCCGACACCCTTGGTCTGGTAGTCGCCGATGTGCGAGGAAGTGAATGCGCTGACGCGCGTGGGCTTGGGACAGCCCATGATGTACCAAGCGGCATCAATACCGTGGACACCGATGTCGATGACGGGGCCGCCGCCTGCGGTCTTTTTGTCGGTAAACCAACCGCTCGGCGTACCTCTGCGGCGGATGTAGCTCGTCTTTGCATAGAACACCTCGCCAAACGCGCCGTCTGCGACCTGCTTCTGCAAATATTCATTCTTGTGTCCGAATCTGCCGGGAACGGCAAGGAAGAACTTGACGCCTGCTTTTTCGACAGCTTCTTTGATCGCGTCTGCCAGCTCGTCCGAAACGGTCAGAGGCTTTTCGCACATGACGTGCTTGCCTGCATTTGCCGCGGCGATCGCACAGGGTGCGTGGCCGTTGTTCCAGGTGCAAACGTCGACTGCATCGATGTCTGCTTTTTCCAGCATTTCTTCGACGGTGTCGTATACCTCGGGAATGCCGAATTTCTTTGCGGCTTCTTCCGCGCGGCTTCTGTCGAGATCCACGATAGCGACGACGGTCGCGTTGTGGCATTTTGCATAAGCGGGCAAGTGTGCGTTGGTAGCAATGTTACCTGCGCCAACCATACCGATTTTCAGTTTTTCCATATTCTTTCGTACTCCTTTTTTGATTGTTTGTTTACATTTTGAGTATATCACATTCTTTTTTGGATTGCAATATTGACAAGCAAGAAAAAGTGCGATAAAATATAGTAAAATCGCACAAAGGAGAATGATTTATGCGAGAAATTCACGTCGGCAGGGAGTACCGCCATTTCAAGGACAGGCGGTATCTCGTGCTACACATTGCGCTCCATTCCGAGACGGGGGAGCAGATGGTTGTGTACAAACAGCTCTATGGAGAGGGATTGGTTTATGTCCGTCCGTACGAGATGTTTGCGTCCGAGGTCGACCGCGAAAAATATCCCGAAGCGACACAAAAATACCGCTTTGAAGAAGTGAATGCATAAATAAAGGAGATTACACATGTTTGAAACGTTAGATCAAATCAAACCCGCACTCAGACAGCTCGTGACAGAACTGCGTGCGGAATACGCATATGCAAGTGTGCTTGCCGTCTGCGATGACAGCCGTTCATGGCGCATCGGCAAAAGCGGCACGTCGATCGGTACGTCGGGTATGGGCGGCGGCGACGGCTTTGTCGTCCGCGTCTTTGATGCCGTCGGCTGTGCGGAATACTCTTTCAACGAGTTTTCGGCAGACTTGATTCCCGAGATCAAAGGAGCGGTCAAAGAACGCTTGCACGCAAACAGCGCGTTTGCACCGCTTCC
>JAFQII010000280.1 GCA_017397605.1 Clostridia bacterium | reverse complement strand
TATCCGAAAAATACTCGCCGTCCGCGTACACAAACGCATACACCACGTCTCCGTCCTTTACGGGATCGGCAAGGCTCCAAGCGGATGCGTGGTTGACATAATACCCAAAATTGCCCGAGTCATCGCCCCACAGCTTGCCGAGCGAGAGACCGTATTCCTCGTGCATGTACGCGTTGTAGCCCGCCTCCGCACCGCCGTCAAAACACATTTCATGTGTTGCATACAGCGCGTCGCTGACCGTCAGCGCACCGTCGCCGTCCGCGTCGGTGACCGTTACCTGCTTGTAAGAAACGGCAAGCGCGCCTTTGCTTGCAAGCGTCACGTAAACAGTTGCCGTGAGCGCATCCTCCGCGGCAACGGCAAAACAGCCGAGCGTGCAGAGCAACAGCACGGCAAGAGAGAGTGTCAAAAGTCTTTTCATGTTTGAGTTCCTTTCTTTTTTTGACTTTTTATGTTTTTTCTTTTTTGTCCAAAAAAACAAAAAGGATGCATGCCGACACGCCAAAAAAGCGGTCGACGGTTGCATCCTTCACACCAAAAGTTATGTAAACCAATCGGAAAACGGCAAGTATCCCTGACTTATGAGTTTGCTGCGCTCTCGCTTCTCTTTCGCGCAAGCGCATGCGCAACAAGAACACGCAAAAAAACACGTGCCCTGTTTGTCAAATACAGTAATGGCGGTTGTTCCGGACTCGAACCGGATTTCCTTTTTTCATCTACTCAGCGTACAACTTTTCAAACCGTATCCGATAGATATTCGATTGTTGTGCTCAGTATAGCACATCATTTTTTGTTTTGCAAGAGGAAAAATACAAAAGAACAGCCTACTTGATATACTCTTTGCACGCTTTTTCAAGCAATAAGAAATCGTTGCACCGTTTTGCAAGTGCAGATTGATCTCCGTCTCTGCGTTTTATTTTATACACATTTTGCGCATTTTTTCTGATTTTCTCTTGAATGGATTTGATAAAACGGTATTCGGCAAGCAAAAGCGCTCGATAATGCGGATCTTTTTCGCTCCGAATATCGACATATCTTGTCTCGCTCAGCGGAACAGGAAACATATTATTGAGATTGATCACCGCATAATCCTTAACTTTGATCAAATCCAATCCTTCGTTCATCAGCCTGTGCTTGTCTTTGAATGACGAAAGCGGGGCAAAATAATCCAAGCCGTTGATCTGAAATACAACTCCGATATATTTGCGCCCCTTCTTTTGTTCCTGCTTTTTGTTGCGAAACAAATGAGGCTCATATGCCGCCAAGTAAGTGATGTAGTTTTCTTTGATTTCATAGAGTTTCAGATTGTCCATGTTTGCCTTTCCAAATAAAAAAATGAGAGCAAGTGCGCCCTGCTCTCATTCAAAAGCTTTCGCATTTTGAGTAGCGAAACACTCACTTGTAACTTTCTTGACAGAGCCAAGAGAAGCTCACTTGATAACATTCTCATTTCGGGCTGAGATACACCCACATTTATATTATATCCTCTTTTTTGTGTTTTGTCAATACAAAAAATCATTTTTTCGCAAGAGCCCTGGGTTTTATCACGTATTCCAGCACGTTCTTTTCGTGCTTTTCGCTGTAATACGTGCGCAGGTACGAAAAGCCGCACTTTTCGATCACGCGGCGCGACTGCACATTGTCCTCATAGTGCCCCACGGTAACCAGCTCTGTGCCGAGCGTTTCAAAGCAAAAACGCAAGACCTCCCCGACCGCCTCGCACATCAGCCCTCTCCCCCAGTAATCCTTGGCAAGCACATAGCCGATCTCTTTTGTGCGCAAAAGCGCGTACTCGGTGCCATCGAGATGCGCAGGATGCAAACCAAACGAACCGATCACCCTGCCCGTCTCCTTGTCCACCAGCGCAAAAAAGTTCTTTTCCGCCAGAAACATATCCAAAACTCTCTGCGTATCCGCGAGCGTTTCGTGGTGGTTCCAGCCCGCCATCTCGCCCACGCCGGGGACGGAAGCGTACGCAAAAAAGTCGTACAGGTCGTTTTGCGTAAATGCGCGCAGAATGAGCCGCGGCGTTTCTAACACGATGTTTGTTGTGTCAATCATGATGTCCATACATAGTTTTCCTTTCTTTGATACAAAAAACGGTGCAAGCCTTTTGCTTACACCGCGTCTTGTTTTTTGTGGTAAAAAGCAACTCTTTACTGCAAAAAAGGTACGACAATGTAAGCCCGCAGACGTTTTTTCACCGCCACGCGCTTGCAACCCACGGAGTACACAAACATAGGTCTCATGCCGTTTTTCCTTTCGCTTTGTAAAAAATATGGATGGAGTATAACACAACGCAATCGGTTTGTCAAGAGCTTTGCGATGTTTTCCAAAGACAGTTGACACGTCATCCTGCGTCGACGCAGGTGGCCTTTGCGGAATTCTTTTTACTTATCTCTTTACTTCAAAACCGATCAAGCGGTCCTTGTAATAATATTCGTAGTCCCTCTCCCCGATCTCGCGCATGACTCTGCACGGATTTCCCACGGCGACCACGCCTGCGGGGATGTCCTTGGTCACCACGCTCCCCGCGCCGATGACCGTGTCGTCGCCGATCGTCACACCGGGCAGAATGACCGTTCCCGCACCGATCCAGACGCGGTTGCCGATGTGCACGGGAAGGTTATACTGGTACACCTGCTCCCGCAGCTCGGGACAAACGGGGTGCGTTCCCGTCGCAATGGTCACGTTGGGCGCAATCATCACGGAGTCGCCGATAAAAATGTCTGCATCGTCCACCACGGTCAGCGAGAAATTGGCATAAAAGTTCTTGCCGACGTGCATGTTACAGCCCCAGTTGGCGTAAAACGGCGGCTCGATATAGCAGTTCTCGCCCACCTCGGCAAATACCTTGCGGATGATCTCGTCACGCTTTTGAAACTCGCTCGGGCGGGAGTGGTTAAAATCAAACAACAACTCCTTGCACTCCAGCACGCGCGCGTTCAGCTCGTCGGTCATCGCGTCTGCGGAGCAATCGTACAGCGCTCCGCTTTTGATTTTTTCGAGCAAGGTCATGTCAGTCAAAATACACCGTCGTGATACGGTCGGGAACGTCTCTTTCCTCATACGTTTCGTCCGTCATGCCCACGATCACGGAGCAAACGGGCGTCATGCCTTCGGGAATCTTCAGCTCCGCAAGCAGCTCGGGAGACTTGTTGAGCGTGCGCACTGCGCCCCAGATGTGGCAGGCGCCCAGCCCCATTTCGCAAGCCGCAAGCGCCATGTTCTGCGCCATGATCGCCGCGTTGGAATAGTTGACGTTGTCGTACGGTGCATCATTCAGCACCGACGAAATCAGAATGAGCGTCGGCGCACCGTAAAACGGCATTCTGCCCGTCTCGGCGTACACCTTCTGCTCCCATTTGTCCAAAAACGCCTTGTTGCGGATGACCGTCATGTGCAAGGTATCGTAGCGCTTGAGCCCGATCGGCGACGCCTGCGCCGCCTTGAGGATCTTGGCAAGCTGAACGTCAATCACCGCTTCTCCCGTATAATTACGCACCGTTTTGCGGCGGTAAAGTGTATCAAAAAATTCCATATCGCTCCTCCTTCTGATTAGTA
>JAFQII010000279.1 GCA_017397605.1 Clostridia bacterium | reverse complement strand
CTGCTCTACCAACTGAGCTACAGAGGCATATAGTCATCATCGGCACGCCGACGCTGACTATGGCGATTCGAAGGGGACTCGAACCCCTGACCTCCGCCGTGACAGGGCGGCGTTCTAACCAACTGAACTACCGAACCATTTTGGTACGCACCGCGTCGGATTTTTGCTCTCCGTCACAGCGCTTTAAAATAATACCACAACTTTTGGGATTTTGCAAGCCTTTTTTGAGAAAAAAGTAGACAAATTTTGCTGATTATTTTGTGCGTTTTTAACAAGTTGCTTCATCGCATCGTCAGATCTGCAAATTGCGCCCCCAAAAAGCCGCAAAGTGTGGTCGGACTGATACAAAACTGCTTGCCGCGCACGCCCGCGCTGACATAAAACTTGTCAAACAGCGTCGCCGTCTCGTCAAAAAACGTCGGAAACGGCTTTTTCATCCCCACGGGCGAGCATCCGCCGCGGATATACCCCGTCAGCGGCAGCAATTCCTTGACGGGAATCATCTCCATCCGCTTGTCCCCTGCCGCGAGTGCGCATTTTTTGAGGTCGAGCTCCTCCGCGACGGGAATGACAAACACCGCATATCCGTTTTTGCCCTTGCAGACCAGCGTCTTAAACACCTGCTCCGCGTCAAGCCCCAGCGTCTGCGCGATATGAATGCCCGACAGATCGCTTTCGTCCACCTCATAAGAAAGCGTCTCAAACGGAATATGAGCTTGCTCCAGAATCCGCATCGCGTTGGTTTTTGTCTCTTTCATCTTTATAACCGTACCTATTGAAAAACTTCACTCATTATGCTATACTTATTATACGCAAATGCATCGCGTTTTGCAAGTCTTTTTGAGAAGGAAAAGCGATATGAGTGTATACAAATTGCGTTTCGGCACACCCGAGGCGATCACGCCGCGCACCTTTGCGCCTTCCCCGCTTTGCGAGATCATTGAAAAAACGCCCAACGGCGCGCAGAGCATCACGTTTGCAAGCTCCCAAAGAGGATGCGTGCTGACCGTTCCCGTATCCCCCGAAACCGATCTGTACGGCTTTGGCCTGCAGCTGCAGAGTTTTCGGCAAAACGGCAAAAAGAAGCACATCCGCCCCAACGCCGATCCCAAAAGCGACAGCGGCGACACGCACGCGCCCGTCCCTTTTCTGGTGACGACGGCGGGCTTTGGCATCTATGTCGACACGGCGCGCTACGCGACGTTCTACTGCAACGTCTCCCAAAAGCCCGCGCGCAAGCCCGACGCGGCGGTCCGCATGGACATGAACGACATGATCGGCTCCAACAAGGGCGGCACGGTGCTCATTGAGATCCCCGTCGCCCAAGGTGTCGACGTCTATTACATCACGGGAAATACGGTAGGCGGCATCGTCGCGCAATACAATCTGCTCTCGGGCGGCGGCTGCATGCCCCCGCTTTGGGGGCTGGGGAACTTCTACCGCTGTGACATGACCTTTTGCGACAAGCAGATCCTTGCCATGGCGCAGCAGATCCGCGATCTGGAGATCCCCTGCGACGTGCTCGGTCTGGAGCCCGGCTGGCAGACGCACGCTTACTCCTGCTCGTACCTTTGGGACACAGAGCGTTTTCCCGACGCGCGCGGAACGGTAAGCGCCTTGCGCGCAAACGGCTTTCACGTCAATCTGTGGGAGCACGCCTTTGTACACCCCACGTCGCCGATCTACGAAAAACTCCTTCCGCACAGCGGCGACACCCTCGTGTGGGAAGGTCTCGTCCCCGATTTTGCACGCAAAGAAGCGCGCAAAGTTTTCGCCACACAGCAGCAAAAACTGCTGGACATCGGCGTCGACGGCTTTAAGCTGGACGAGTGCGACGGCAGTGACTTTACGGGCGGTTGGTCATTCCCCAACTGCGCTGTTTTTCCGTCGGGAATGGACGGCGAGCAATACCACAGTCTGTTTGGCTTGCTGTACGCGCAGACCATGCAAAATGCCCTCGGCGACGTACGAACGCTGTCCGCCGTGCGCAACATGGGCGCGCTGGCATCGTCCTATCCCTTTGTGCTCTACTCCGATCTGTACGGACACGCGGAATTTATCACTGGCGTGGTCAACAGCTCCCTGTCGGGGCTCCTTTGGTCGCCCGAGGTGCGCCACGCGGAAAACGCCGAAGACCTCGTCAGACGCATTCAGACAGTCGTGTTCAGCGCGCAAAGCCTGGTCAATGCGTTTTACCTGCCCGAGCTTCCGTGGGTACAGCACGGTTGTGTGGAAGCGGTGCGCGAGCTCTTCCGTCTGCGCATGGCGCTCCTGCCCTACTTATACACGGCGTTTTATGACTACAAAATGACGGGCAAGCCGCCCGTACGCGCCTTGGTATGCGATTATGCGGAAGAAGGCGCCAAGCACTGCGCCGACCAGTGGTTATTCGGCGACGCAATGATCGTCGCGCCGATCGTCTATCCCGCGTGCGGGCGCGACGTCTTTTTGCCGCGCGGCGTGTGGTACGACTTCTTTACGGGTGCGCGGTATGAAGGCGGTGTGCATCACGTCGTGACGGAAAGCATCCCCGTTTTTGTGAAGGAAGGCACGCTTTTGCCCTTGGCAGAGCCCGTGCAGTACGTCACGCCCGACGTGTGCTTTGACATCACCCTGCGCGCCTTCGGCGGTTGCGGGAGCGCCGTCTGCCGTCTCGTCGAGGACGACGGCTTGACGCACGGCACGTCTTACCGCGTGATCGAGGTACGGCAGGGAGAAGCCGTGG
>JAFQII010000278.1 GCA_017397605.1 Clostridia bacterium | reverse complement strand
CGTTCTGCACGTCCTCGTTGTCCTCGAGCATGTCCAGCATTCTCTGCATCTGTACTGCTTGTTCTTCGGAAAGCTCTACGTAGGACGCGGGAACCTTTTCGAGGTCCGCGGACAGGAATTTGTAGCCCTTGGTGGACAGCGCGTCGCAAACGGCGGTAAAATCGCTCGGCTCGGTGTAGACCTCAAAGCAGCCCTCGCCTGCGATAAAGTCGCCTGCGCCCGCTTCGAGTGCGTCGTCCATCAGCGTCTCCTCGTCCACGTCGCCGTCGTCACCGTCTACGACGATCACGCCTTTTTCGGAGAACATAAACGAGACACAGCCCGTCGTACCGAGGTTGCCGCCGAATTTGGTGAGTGCGTGACGTACCTCGGGTGCGGTACGGTTGCGGTTGTCGGTTGCGGTTTCAACGATGACAGCCACGCCGCCGGGGCCGTAACCCTCGTAGGTGACCATTTCGTAAGCGGCGCTGTTGGAATCGGACGCCTTGTCGATGATACGCTTGATGTTATCGTTCGGCACGTTTAAGCTCTTCGCCTTGGTGATCAGGTCGCGCAGACGGGTGTTGGAAACGGGGTCGGAACCGCCGTCCTTGACCGCCATGGCGATCTCCTTGCCGATTTTGGTAAAGACTTTTGCTCTTGCGGCATCGGTCTTTTCTTTTTTGTGCATGATATTTTTCCACTTGGAATGTCCTGACATACGTTTATTCTCCTCTTGTGATACAAAATATACAATTTAATTGTGTCGCTTTCCGACGGGAACGGAGCGATTAAATCTCTTCGGTTCTGCGGATGCCCAACAGGTCAAGACCGTTGCCGATGACGGTGTGCGTCGCGGCGGCGAGCTTGATGCGGAAGATGCGGGACGCACCCTCAGCATTTAAGATACGGCAGTTGTGATAGAACTGGTTGAACAGCGCGCATACCGCAAGCAGATAGCGCGAGACGATGCTCGGCTCGTATTCTGCCAAAGCGCGTGCGACCGTTTCGGGGAACTCGGCAAGCTTGCCGACCAGTGCGGTTTCTTCCGCGCACGGCTCATAACCCGTGTTGTCGCCCGCGGGCTCACCGCCCTTGCGCAAAATGGAAGCACTGCGCGCGTAGGTGTACTGCACGTAAGGACCTGCGTTGCCCTCAAAGGAGAGTGCGTCCTCCCAGTTGAAGTCGCTGTCCTTGATGCGGTTGTTTGCAAGCGCGTTGAACACGACCGCGCCCACGCCGACCGCTTCGGCGATCTGCGCTTTGTTGTCGAGGTCGGGGTGCTTTTCTTCGATGACCGCGCCGCATTTGCGGACTGCCTCGGCGAGCAGGTCATCCAGCAAAACGACGTTGCCCGTGCGGGAGGCGAGCTTTTCGCCGCCGACGCTCATCGTGCCGTAAGGCACGTGTACCAGGCCGTCTGCCCATTCGTAACCCATGCGTCTCACCACGGAGAACCACTGTGCAAAATGCAGGCTCTGTCCTGCGCTGGTGACGTACACGCATTTTTCAAAATCATACTCGTTCTTGCGCCAGATCGCCGCCGCGATGTCGCGGGACGGGTACAAGGTCGAGCCGTCGCTCTTGAGGATCAGGCACGGGGGCATGTTTTCCTCGTCAAGGCGCACGACGGAAGCGCCGTTGTCCAGCTCCAGAAGTCCCTTGGAACGGATCTCGTCGACAACCGCGGGCATCTTGTCGGAGAAGAACGCCTCGCCGTTGTAGGAATCGAACGTGATCCCCAAAAGGTCGTACGTCTTTTGGTACTCACGCAGAGAAATCTCTTTGAAATACTCCCAGATCTCCAGCGACTCCGCGTCGCCTTCTTCCAGAAGGTGGAATGCGTCTCTTGCCGCCTGCTTGAGTGCGTCGTCTTCTGCCTCTTGGTTGCAGAAGGTCACGTACAGACGGACCAGCTCATCGATACCGCCCTGCTCGACCTGCTCTTTGCTCGACCAGTGCTTGTACGCGTAGATCAGCTTGCCGAACTGCGTGCCCCAGTCGCCGAGGTGGTTGATCGCAACGGTTTTGTAGCCGCAGAAATCAAACAGATTGCGGATCGCGTTGCCGATGACCGTCGTGCCGAGGTGTCCGAGGTGGAAACGCTTGGCGATGTTGGGGGACGAAAAGTCAAGGCATACCGTTTTGCCCGTGCCGACGTCGGACGAGCCGTAACGGTCGTTTTGCAAAATTTCTTCCACCACGGACAGGCAGGAAGCACTGTCGTAGAAGAAGTTGAGGTAACCGCCGACGGCTTCGATGCGCGCGATGCCTTCGGTGCCCTCAAACAAGGGCGCGAGGTCGGACGCGATCTTGGGGGGCGCCTGACGCAAGGTCTTTGCCAGCTTGAAGCACGGCAGAGCGAGGTCGCCCAGCTTGGGGTCGGACGGTTTTTCAAACAAAGCGGCGGTCTCCGTTTGGGAGAGAGTCACGCCTTTTTCCGCCAAAACGATAGCGGTTTTCTCGATCAGAATGGTTTTATTGTCACGCATGGCTAAATTTTCCCTTATACTTTATTAGAAGAGTATTATAACATACCCGTGCCGAAAAAGTCAATACATTCTTGCAAAATATATTTATAGTAAGGAACGCACCATGATCTTACATACCGTAACATCGGGGGAGACGCTGACGGCGGTGGCAAACCGCTACGGCGTTCCCGTTCGCAATCTTGCCGCAGATAACGGGGTGACCGTACCCGAGCAGCTCCCCGTCGGGATGGTTTTGCTGGTTGCCGAGCCCTTGGCAACACACACCGTAACGGCAGGGGAAACCTTGTACGCCATCGCAAAGCGGTACGGAATTTCTCTGCGCACGCTGTGGCGCAACAATCTGTTTTTGACGGGTTCTGCCGACCTGCGGGCGGGGGACATTTTGTATCTGGACGTCAAAGCGGAGCGCATCGGGGGCTACTCCGTGGGCGGGTACGTCTATCCGTTTGTACAGCGTCCGCTGTTGGAACAAACGATGCCGTTGATTTCGGGCATCATGCCGTTTACCTACGGGTTCCGCGAGGACGGAAGTCTGTTGGATTTGAACGACGAGGAGATCATCAATACCGCATTCCGCTACAGCGTGTCTCCCGTGATGCACCTGTCCACGCTGACCGAAAACGGCAATTTTTCCACCGCGCTTGCCCGTGCGCTGTTTGCCTCGCCCGAAGCGGAAGCGCGCTTGACCGAAGAACTGCTTGCGACGCTTCGGAAAAAGGGCTACTACGCGCTGGACGTGGATTTTGAGTTTTTGGGCGCCGAGAATGCCGAGGCGTACGCCACGTTTCTGTCGCGCTTGCGCACGCGGATGAACGCCGAGGGCTTTCCCGTCCTTGCCGCGCTTGCGCCCAAAACGTCCGATGATCAGGCGGGCGCGCTTTACGAAGGACATGATTACGCCGCGATCGGGGAAGCAGTCAACAGTGTACTGCTCATGACCTACGAGTGGGGGTATACTTACGGTCCGCCGATGGCGGTCTCGCCCATTATGCCCGTGCGCCGTGTCGTGGAATACGCGCTCACGCGCATTCCTGCGAAAAAAATCTTTTTGGGCATCTCCAACTACGGGTACGACTTTGTACTGCCCTACGTGCAGGGAACGTCACGTGCAAGGTCGATCTCGGTGGAAGAAGCGATTTTGCTTGCGGGGCAGGTCGGCGCAGAAATTATGTATGACGAATCCGCGCAGGCGCCGTTTTTTGATTATACCGACGACGGCACACAGCACCGCGTTTGGTTTGAGGATGCGCGCAGTCTTTCGGCACGGCTGAGGCTGATGCCCGAATACGGCTTGCGCGGTGCGCTGTACTGGAACTTTATGCGCCCCAATCCGCAAAACCTTGCGCTGATCAACTCGCTTTTGTACCCTCAAACTCTCAATTTGTGGTAAGAACCGAAACGAGACGACAGCGCCTGCCCGTTCCCACCAAAACAAAGCAAAACAATCAAAAAAACCGCCACGCGCTTCGACAGGGCACGCACGGGAGAATCGCGTATAATAAATGCAACAACAAAACAAAGGAACGATAATTATGGATCTCTCTGTCGCAAAAAAACAAGTTACGGCAAAGCGCGAAAATCTGTATGCCTTTGCATGCGGGTTTTTGCTTTCCGCCGCACCGCTTTCCGGACTTGCCAACCCGTTTGGTATTGCCTTTCTTTGCGCGGTTCGGACGCACCGCACCGCCGTTTTGTGGGGGTGCCTTGCGGCGCTGCCGTTTTGCAGGACGCCGATACTGCTGCAGGCGGTGTGCCTGTTGGGATGCTTTTGGTGTCTGTCGCTTGCCGAGCGCGCGCATCCCGCGCCCCAAAAGCATGCGTTACCCACCGCGCACCGTCCCGCAAGCAACGGTATCAGGCTCGCGCTTTGCTTTGGCGCGGCGTTGCTGACGGCACTTGGAACACTGCTTGCGGAGCAGAACGTTTCGCATACGGTTGCCGTCGGCGCGCTGTGCGTATGCATGCCGTTGTTTTGCAGGCTGTTTGTATCGTTTTTGCAAAAGGACAGGCTGTATGACCTTTCGCTGTTGGGGTGCGCGTTTGCCGCCGTGCAGATCGTGCGTCCGTTGGAGATCGCAGGCGTGTCCCTCTCTCTGATCGCGGGCGCGGTCATAACGCTTTGCGCGGCAAAAAGCAAGGGCTTTGCCTACGGCTGTGCGATGGGGCTTTTGTGCGGATTGACCTCGGGCGGTGCGGCAATGGGCGCTTTGGGCGTGACGGGCATCACCTTCGGGCTTTTGTGCGCCAGCTCGGAATCGCTCGCGCTGGTGCTTTCGTACATGATCGCCGTGTCGGGGTATTGGTATCTGGGGGAACACGGCGCGGTGCTTCCCGCCGCCGCGCTTTTGCTGGCTGCGTGCTTTGCGTATCTGCCGTTTTCTGCGCGCGTTGAAGCCAAAACGCCGTACGCCCCGCCCGAACGCGCACTCGCGCACAAAAAAACGCGTGAACAGCACCTGCAAAAGTATGCCGCCGCGTTTTCGTCGCTGTCGGGGCTGTTTTATACCGTTTCGGAAAGCGCCGTACCGCAGACCGTGGACGAGACCGTCGACGGCGTCCGCACCGTCGTCCGCGCTTTTTGCCGCAATTGCCGCGGCTGTACGGACGGCAGTGCGGAAGGGGAGCTGTTGGGTTGCTTTGTCGACGCTTTGCGCGAGACGGGCGTGGTGCATCCTTCCGCATTGCCCGCGCATTTGGTCAGCCGATGCCCGAGCATCCGCGCGATGGCACGCACGGTCAACAATCTGCCTTCCCTGCGGGACAAGCAACGCGAAAGCGACATCCGCCGCATGGCGTCGGAATATGCCAATCTCTCGTCGATCCTCGATCACG
>JAFQII010000277.1 GCA_017397605.1 Clostridia bacterium | reverse complement strand
TAACTAAAAATATAATTCTTTCTTTCAAAAATCTTAACTTAAACATATCTATTTATAGCATATCATAGTGTGCTTTTTCAATACCCGAAACAAAAAATCAAAGCAACTTTAGCACCCAATACACCACGCCGTACAGAACGCTTGTCACCGTACCGTAAACAATCACAGGTCCCGCGATCGTAAACATTTTGACCGCCGTTCCCGTCACAAATCCTTCGCTTTTTGCATCGATGGCAGGGGAGGCGACCGCGTTGGCAAACCCCGTGATCGGGACGAGCGTACCTGCGCCCGCGACGCGCGCGATCTTGTCAAACACGCCGATGCCCGTCAAAAGTCCTGCGGCAAATACCAAGGTCACCGTGACACAAAGCGCGGCGTGCTTTTCCGACAATCCCCAAAAAAGGTATAAGCTGTTCAGTGCTTGCCCGATACAGCAGATCAGCCCGCCGATCAAAAAGGCAAAGACACTGTTTTTGAGGCAGGGTGAGCGCTTGGCGCGCTGTTCTGCGTATTGCTTATATGCGTTGAGATCCATATCAAATGCACTCCCGGCCAAATGCTTTTTTTGTGCATACAGTATGGGCATGCCGGAAAGAAAATATGCAGTGAAGCAGATAAGACTATTGACTTTTTTGCGAAAATGAATATAATATATGGATGAAGTAATATGCGATACTTTGATTTTTTGATAAGGTGGTTACGAATTTGAAAAAATTTCCTAAGCCTCAGGCTGATAAATTTGCAAGCATCCGTGACGTACTTGACTATGCGGTGGAAAACTACGGAGATTCCGTACTGTACCGTTATTTTATCAAAGGCAGTGAGATCGGCGAGATCACGTTCCGTGAGTTCCGCGAGCAGGTAGATAAGATCGGCACGGCGCTTGCCGCACGCGGCTTGCGTACCGCGACCGTAGCGATTCTTGCAGAGAGCCGCCCCGAGTGGATGGCGACCTTCTGTGCAGTGGTCTGCGGCGGCGGTGTGGTTGTTCCGATGGATAAGGAGCTGCAGGAGGACCAGATCTGCAATTTTCTCAACCGCGCAGGTGCAGAGGCGGTTTTCTGTTCCGACAAATATGCACAGCGCCTCAAGGCAGATTCCGATTCTCTGGCATCTCTCCGTTTTATCATCAACTACGATAATACGGCAACCTCCGACGCTTTGATCGAGAACTATGCCGATTGGATCGAAAAAGGCGAGCTGTTGCTTTCCGACGGCTATGTGGAATACACCAACGCACGTTTCGATACCTCCAAACCCTGTACGCTGCTGTTTACCTCGGGTACGACGGGCACCAGCAAGGGGGTACTGCTTTCGCAGGATAACCTGACCGCGTGTCTGTATCATTCGCTTAACATGGTCAACATCCATCGCGGCGACGTTTTGTTCTCCGTGCTTCCGATGCACCATACGTATGAGCTGGTCTGCGGACAGCTCGGCGGCATTTGTGTAGGTGCAACGACCTGCTTCAACAACAGCCTCAAGTATTTCTTGCGCAACATCAAGATTTTCCAGCCGACGGCAATGATTATGGTTCCGCTGTTCCTGTCGACGATCTACAAAAAGATCGGTGAGGAAATCAAGAAGAAAAACAAAGAAAAGCTTGTCAAGGGCGCGATTGCAGTGACCAAAACACTTCGCCATGTCGGTATCGACTTGAGAGGTACGGCGTTTAAAGAAGTGACTGCGGCACTCGGCGGCAGACTCAAGAACATCATCTGCGGCGGCGCGCCGATGGATCCCGAGCTGGTAGACCGTTTTTATGAGTTTGGAATCACGGTATGCCAGGGCTACGGTATTTCCGAGTGCTCTCCGCTGGTTTGCGTGGTTCCGTATACCGCACCTCGTTACGGATCGGTCGGCTTGCCGGCTTACGGCACGCAGGTCAAAGTCGTTTTGACGGACGACGGCGGTAGGGAATATGACGCACAACCCGATGAGATCGGCGAGATTTGCGTCAAGAGCCCGCAGGTCATGATCGGTTACTACGATGATGCGGATGCGACCGCGGCGGCGTTCAATAACGAAGGCTATTTCCGTACCGGCGACTTCGGTTATCTCGATAAGGACGGCTATTTGTACATCACGGGCAGAAAGAAAAATATCATCATTCTGTCCAACGGCAAAAACGTATATCCCGAGGAGATCGAGGAGTATCTTTATAAGCTCGATATCATCAAGGAGTGCGTCGTTCTCGCGCGTGAAAAAGACGGCGATGAGGATGTGATCACCGCTGTGATCTATCCCGATTTTGATCAGTTTAAAGGTAAGGCCGATGCAGAGGTGATTTCCGCAGTCAAGGATGCTGTTTCCGCAATCAACAAAAAGCTCCCGTCCTTTAAACAGGTACGCAACATCGAGCTACGCAAGACCGAGTTTGAAAAAACCACGACCAAAAAGATCATCCGCCACAAAGTATAAGGCGCAGATTTGAAAGGATATACCGCTATGTTTGAAACAATCAAAAATATTTTGATTTCCGAAATGAATATCGACGCAGAACTGATCAAGCCCGAGGCAGAGTTAATCGCTTCCCTGGGACTTAATTCGCTGGAACTTGCGGACATGATCGTCATGTGTGAGGACCGTTTCGGAATCGTATTTGAAGATGAGGATCTTGCGTCCTTGATCACCATTGGTGACGTGGTTGCATATCTCGAAGCCCGTACCTGAAAAAGTTTGATTTCCTCTTGACAAATTCTTCCTTTTGTGATATAATTATTGTGTTATCTTCTTGAGGGAGTAGTAAACATGGCGTGCATGCACGCTGTGTAGCAAGTCAACATCATGGTAGCCGAGAGGGTTATCTGGCTTGCTTTAAATTACGAGACTCAAGTATAGCTTGTTTTGGTTATACTTGTGGTGTTTTCGTGTTTGATTTCCCGGTATAGCCTATCCGCTATACCGGGTTTTGTTTTCCTTTTGCAAAAAACGTAAAACGGTGGAGAAAAAGGTTATGAATTGGGACGCAGCTTTTTTTATCAAGAGCCTTTCGCTCGGTATCGGTTTGGCTATGGACGCGTTTTCGGTCTCGCTTGCCAATGGGTTGAGTGAGCCTTGTATGAAAAAAACAAAGCAGGCGGGCGTTGCAGCGACATTTTCGTTTTTTCAGTTTGCGATGCCGATGATCGGCTGGCTGGTCGTACATACTGCGGCATCGTATTTTGAGGTGTTTCAAAAGTTTATTCCGTGGATTGCGTTGCTGCTACTCGGATTTATCGGCGGCAAAATGCTGCTCGAGGGCATCAAATGTAAGGAAGAGGAGGGCTGCTGTCACAAGCTGACTTTTGGCTTGCTGTTGGCGCAAGGCGTTGCAACCTCAATTGATGCGCTGTCTGTCGGATTTACGATTTCGGAATATAACGCGGCGGGCGCATTGGTTTGCGGACTGCTGATTGCGGCTGTAACGTTTATACTATGCTTTGCGGGTGTGTTCTTGGGGCGCAAATTTGGTACCAAGCTCGCGGGCAAAGCTTCGGTTCTCGGCGGCGCAATCCTGATTGCGATCGGCTTGGAAATTTTTATCAGCAATTTTATTTAAAATAACAAAAAAGGGAAGTGCATCACATGCAAGAAAAAGCGTTTGAAACGCTCTCTGTCGCAGAAACCTGCGCAGAGCTACAAACCGACGCCGTGCGTGGTTTGTCCGAGGCAGAAGCCGCGACCAGACTGCAGACCTACGGCAAAAACAAATTGGAAGAAAAAAAGAAACTGACACCGTTGCAGATCTTTTTTGCTCAGCTCAAGGATCCTATGATCTACGTGCTGTTTGCGGCGATCGCCGTGACAGCGGGAATCTCGATCTATGAGACGGTGCATTGGATCAAGGCAGGAAACGCATTTGATTTTCTGGCCGTCGGTGACTGGCCCGATGTCGTGATCATCCTTGCGGTCATTCTGCTCAATGCCGTGATCGGCACGGTGCAGGAGATCAAGGCGCAGTCCTCGCTGGATGCACTCAAACAGCTCTCCAGCCCCGAGTCGACGGTCATCCGCGACGGCAAACGCATGCGTGTCAAGTCCGAGACGCTGGTTCCCGGCGACCTTGTTGTGCTGGAAGAGGGCGACACCATCGG
>JAFQII010000276.1 GCA_017397605.1 Clostridia bacterium | reverse complement strand
TTTCTTTGCCTTTTTCTTTTGGCGTTCTTCCTCTTCTTTTTTGCGGCTTTGCTCTTTTTCTTTGTCGGAGACGGTTTTGCCGCCGAGCGATTGTGCCATTTCGTCGTCGCCGTAAGGCTTGATTTCTGCCGTATCAATCATATCGATCGAGATGATGCTCGTGTCGCCGATCGCAGTGGAATCTTCGTCAGACAGCGAGAAGATCGCGTCGGGATTGCGAAGCACCCATTCGATCGCCTTGGACATGGAGTGTGCCGAGCGGAATCGGGCTTGCGGATCCTTCATCATCGCCTTGAGAATGATCTGCGAGACACCGACGGGAATCGACAGAACGATATCACGCGGATTCTGCGGCTCGTCGTTGACTTGCATTGCCGCAACTGCCATCGGACTGCTCGCTTTAAACGGCAGTGTGCCGGTAACAGCCTCGTAAAGCAGAATACCGACGGAATACAGATCGGAATACGCACCGGTTTCCTTGCCGCTTGCCTGCTCGGGGGAGATGTAATAAACCGTTCCGACCGCTTTGTCGCCGCTTATTGCCGCCGAGGTCGGGATCTTGGCAATGCCGAAATCCATTACCTTGATCTCGCCGTCTTTTTGCAAGATGATGTTTTGCGGCTTGATGTCGCGGTGAATGACACCCTTGCTGTGCGCATGCTCCAGGGCGCGCAATACCTTGAGGATATAGATGCAGGCTTCGTTCCACGGAAGCGCACCCTTGTTATCCAGATACTCGCGCAGGGTGATACCGTCGAGATACTCCATAACGATATATTTGATATCGGGATAGATTGCGACGTCGTAGATGCTCACGATGTTTTTGTGCGACAGCATTGCGACCGCCTTGGACTCGTCGATAAAGCGGGTCTCGGCTTGCTCGTTGCCGTTGTATTCATCGTTGAGAATCTTGATTGCAACGGTGCGGTTCATTACAAGGTCCTGCGCGCGCAAAACGCACGCCATACCGCCGATGCCGACCAGCTCCAAAATCTTATAGCGCTTGTCCAGGATCTTTCCGATAAATTTACTGTAATCGTTCATAACTCTCCATACCTTTCTGTCAGCGCGATGCGTTGGGCATCATGCATGGTGTATGTGAAAATAAAATGCTCAGGTTGTTCCGATCAATACGGCGGTAATGTTATCCGTTCCACCGTTTTGATTCGCTCTTTTGATCAGCTCCGCGAGCCTTGTGCGATATCCGGGAGCACGTCGTTTGCTGCTGTAGCTTCCGTCGGCGATACCGCCTATCTCATCTTGCGGGACCATGTTGTAAAGTCCGTCCGAGCACAAGAGCAAGCGCTCAAACGGCGGAATGCGGTACAGATCGACCTCGACCTCTTCGTTGACACCCAACGCACGCAGAATAATGTTGCGGTTGGGGTGTACCAATGCCTCTTCGGGCGTGACCAGACCTTTGTCCAACAGATATTGAATAAACGAGTTATCCTTGGTCAGTGCACCAAAAGCGTCGCCGTTTTGTACGTACAGGCGGCTGTCTCCGACGTTGACGGCATACTGTCCCGCGTTGCAGAGTAACGCCGCAACCAATGTAGTACCCATGCCCTCCAGATCGCTGTCTTCTGTTGCTTTGCGGTATACTTCGGCATTTGCCTCGGAGACCGCTTCCTTGAGCAGGTCTTCGATTTCTTGCGCATCGTATCCTTCGGCGGGTTGCAGTGCAAACGATTCTCGGACGGCTTTGCAAAACGTGCGGACTGCGGTATCGCTTGCAACGTTGCCGCCGCGCGCACCGCCCATACCGTCGCAGACAACAGCGAGCAGATACTCGTTTTTGTCAACAATGCAAAAGCTGTCCTGATTGTTTTTTCGTTTGATTCCTACGTCGGTTTTGCCAACGCATTTCATACGGCATCCCTCCTTATAGGGAGACAAGACTCAGAGTCCGTCGCGCTCTGCGCGAAGCTGACCGCAGGAGGCATCAATGTCTCCGCCCAGCTTTCTGCGGACTGTCGTGCTGATTTTATAGTGCGTTTCTACGATGCGCACAAACTCCGCAATCGCTTCTTTTTCGCTTTTGCGAAATGTTTTTTCTTTGATCGGGTTGACAGGGATCAAATTGAGGTGCGCCAGCTTGCCTTTGAGAAGCCTGCCGACCTCGTGTGCATCTTCGGGCGTGTCGTTGACACCGGCAATCAAAGCGTATTCATAGGAGATGCGCCGTCCGGTCCGATCGGTATAACGGTCGCATGCCGCCATCAACTCTGCAATGCTGTATCTGCGCGCAACCGGCATGATCTCCTTGCGCTTTTCGTCCGTTGCGGCGTGCAAGGATACCGAAAGCGTGATCTGCAGGTTTTCTTTTGCCAGATCGTCCATGCGGTCAACCAGTCCGCAGGTAGAAAGCGAAATGTGACGCATGCCGATGTGCAATCCTTTTTCCAGATTGACCAGCTTCAAAAAACGCAACACGTTGTCGTAATTGTCAAGCGGCTCGCCCATGCCCATTAACACGATGTTTGATACGGGCTCGCCGACCTCCTTCTGTGCCTGCATGACCTGCAAAAGCATTTCGGACGGCAGAAGCGAGCGTTGCAAGCCCGCTTTGGTGGACGCGCAAAACGCGCACCCCATGCGGCATCCGACCTGCGTCGAAATACAAATCGTGTTGCCGTGTTTGTATCGCATCAAAACGCTTTCGACGGCATTTCCATCCTGCAAGCCGAACAGAAACTTGACCGTACCGTCGATCTTGGAAACGAGCTTGCGTTCCGTTGCGACCGAACGGATCTCCGCGCATTCAGTTAGCTTGGCGATCAGCGTTTTGGGGAGGTTGCTGATATCTTCAAAAGAGGTTGCACCGTGGTACAGACCCTCAAAGATCTGCTTGCCTCTGAACTTTTTTTCTCCCAGCGAGACGGCAAATTCCTCCAACTCCGCAGGGAAGAGGGAAAGGACATCTGTCTTGTTGTTCATGCTTTCCTCACAAGCCTGGCGGCATAAAAGCCTTCGCCCGAGCCGTCAAACGGCAAAAAGGTGTGCTCGTCCGCCAGAGAGAAGTCGTCGTGTTCTGCCAAAAAGCCGCGTACGACCTCCTCGTTTTCGATTTTGTTGAGCGTGCACGTGGAATATACCAGCGTACCGCCCGGTTTGACATAGTTTGCAGAAGATGCGAGAATTTTGCGTTGTGTCGGATAGAGACCCGCAAACTCTGCAGGATCCTTGTATCGGATCTCCGGTTTACTGCCGATGACACCCAAACCCGAGCAAGGAACGTCGCAGATGACCTTGTCCGCCTTGCCGACCAACAAAGGATCTGTTTCTCTCGCATCGTGTACAGCGGTCTCAATGATCGAAATTCCCAGTTTTTCCGCGCTCTTTTGGATCAGCGGAAGCTTGTTGCCGTGAATATCCATACTGCAAACCAAGCCGCAGTTTTGCATATCCAGCGCCGCGCCCAAAGACTTGCCGCCGGGGCATGCGCATACGTCAAACACGGTGTCGCCCGCCTGTGCGCCGAGCATCCGAACTGCCATTTGTGAGCCGTAGCCCTGCACAAAGTATTCGCCGCTGTCCAGACCGCGCACGGCTTCTGATTGCCGATCGAGGACTGTCAGCATATTGCCGTCTGAGGCGGCATCCAAACGCGCCGCCAAAACGTGCGCATCGGTTTTGAGATTGTTGACACGCAAGCGGAGCGGTTGCTTTTCGCAAAAAGCTTCCATAATCTGCGTGTAATTGTCGGGATACTGCTCCCGAAAGATTGCCGCGACACCGTCCCCGAACGAGAGACGGATCTCGGCGGGCTGTTCCTGCAAAGCCGCCCAAGCCGCTTCTTTTTCACGGCAGAGCGAGCGCAGTACCGCGTTGACAAAGCCGGCGCGTTTTGATCCAAACAACCCTCTTGCGATCGCAACCGTCTCGTTGCAGGAGGCGCTGTCGGGAACGCGGTCCATATAGAAGATTTGAAACGCTCCGAGTCTCAACAGCAAAAGCAATTCCTTGTCGGGCGTCTTTTGTGTATGCCGCATGATCAAAAAATCAAGTGCGCGCCGTTTTTCCAAAACGCCCATGCAAAGCGCGGTCGCAAACGAAGCGTCCAACGCGGATAGCTCGCGCAGCTTTGACATGGCGAGATTCGAGAA
>JAFQII010000275.1 GCA_017397605.1 Clostridia bacterium | reverse complement strand
AGATTCTGATTTTCATCGCAACTACCTCAATTTTATATCGTAATCCATATATGCCGAATTTTTCCGTATACAGTATATCACCAAAAGATGGTTCTGTCAATCGACGTTTTGACGATATATCAAAAAAAGCTTCCTTCTTTTATGGCAAAACCATGCACTCGATTGGGTCCAAAACGGTTCGACAGATTTCGACATAAACGGAGCAATTCCCGCACATTGTCGAAAAACAGCGTCGAACACGCACGCCGTAAGCGGATGCGCTGTTTTTTTCGGGACGCGACGTCGAGAAATCTTGCACGAATCCTGACGAGAACGCGCCGTTTTGTGTCGCATAAACCTTGCTTTTGGCGGTATAAAATGGTAAAATAAACACATCAATCAATTCAAACAAGAAAGCAGGACACGGACATGGAAAAAAACACGGTACTTATCGTAGAAGGCAATGAAGAGCTTTGCACCCAGTGCACACAGATGCTTCGCAAGCAGGGGATCAACGTCGTCGGCGGCGCAACAGACGGTCAGGACGCACTCCTGAAGATCGCGCGCTACAAGCCTGCGGTCGTCGTGGCAAACTATTACCTCGGCAAGCTGGACGGCATCGGACTGATGCGCGAGGCAAAGAAGCAATTGGGCGACGAGACACCCGCCTTTATCATCGTATCCACCTTTTGCAACCAGACGATGTATGAGGAATGTGTCGAGGGCGGTGCATCGCACTGCATGCTGATTCCGCTGGACTATCATTCGCTCGGGGAACGCATCCGCCGCATCGAGCTCAAGGGCAAGCCGAAATCCCCCGCAGAAAAGCCGACACGCGACGAAAACGATCTCGAAGCACAGGTGACAAAAATCATTCATCAGATCGGCGTCCCCGCGCACATCAAGGGCTATCAGTATCTCCGCACCGCGATTCTGATGGTCGCGCAGAACACCGACATCATCAATTCCGTCACCAAGACGCTGTACCCTTCCGTCGCCAGGCAATACGGCACAACTTCCTCCCGCGTGGAGCGCGCAATCCGTCACGCAATTGAAGTAGCATGGGACAGAGGCGACCTGGACGTGCTCAACGCATTTTTCGGCTACACCGTCCAAAACTCGCGCGGAAAGCCGACCAACTCGGAGTTTATCGCCATGATCGCGGATAATCTCCGTCTCAAAAACAAAGCTGTCGCAACGGTATAACCGCAACAAAGCAGGGCTGAGCATACACCGCTCAGCCCTGCTTTTGCGATCCCCCAAAAGACCGCTCCCCTTTGATTATCCCAAATCGGGATATAAAGATTATACCAATATGGCATAATATTGTCAAGGGGTTTGCAATATTTTTTTTGAGGAGTATCTTTATGCGGCTCAGACAGTTACGCACCGAACGCGGTTTATCGCAGGTCAGACTTGCGATGGAGTTATCCGTTTCACAGCATACCATCAGTCGTTATGAGACCGGAGAGCGGGAGGCAGACTACGCAACGCTGATCCGCATCGCAGACTTTTTCGGCGTCTCCGTGGACTATCTGCTGGAGCGCACCGAGAACCCCAAAATGAACGTATAAAAAAGGCTGAACGAATCAGCCTTTTTTACTGTCTTTTTATGCATAGATATCGTACGTACCGATGACGTAGCGCTTGAGCTTCATGTAGTCGCCTGCGGAGATTTCACTGCCCGAGAGACAGCCCGCGTAATACGCCGCGCCCTGCAGGTCGTACGTTCCCAGCACATAACGCTTGAGCTTCATATAATCGACCGCGCTCACGGTTCCGTCGCCGTCAATGTCTCCGCGCACCGCGATCGAAAAGACCGTTTCGCCGCAGATCACAAAGTCTCCCGTGCGGATCACCGCATCCCCCAGCATCGCCTCGCCTTCCGCGCTCTCAAAGAACACCGTTCCGTCAAACAGCGCCTGCCATGCGTCCGCTGTCATGCCGACGCTTCCGCCGTACAAAACCGTGTCGGCTACCGCAAGCCCGCTGTCCTCTTTCGGCGCGGGATCCTTGGGTTCGGGTTCCTCGGGCGGCGGATCGGACGGAAGGTCCGACGGCGGTTCGCTCGGAGGATCGATCGGCGTCGCGTTGGGCGGTCCGCTCGATTCGTCCGAGGTGTCGTCGCTCGGTTCATCCGAGGTGTCGTCGCTTGATTCATCCGAGGTGACATCGCTTGATTCATCCGAGGAGGTATCGCTCGGTTCATCCGAGGAGGTATCCCCCGATACGTCAGCAGGCGGCTCGGGCTCGTCCTCGGGAGGCTCAGGCTCATCCGGAGGCGGCTCGGGTCCGACGGGCGTTTGCGTGATCAAGGTCGGAAAATCCACATAGCAAACGTCCAGATCGACCGCGCCCGTGATACCGGGAACGGTTCCCGTCTCGGAGTACTGATACATCGAAAACGATTCGCTCATGTTTTGCGACAGCGTTCCGCTGAGCGTCCATTTCGCCACCCAAAGGAACTCCTTGCCGCCGAACTGCGTTCCGTCCAGATACAGATTGTACCACGTTTCACTGCTGTACACACCGCAGTAATAGCCCGCATCCCGCACGATGGCTTGGAATTTTGACGTCAGCGCAGTCAGCACGCCTGCGGGAAGTGCTTTTTGATCGTTGGTCTCCACGTCGATGAACACGGGCATATCAAACGTCTTGCCGTCCAGCCACTCCAAAAAGAGCGCGGCATCCGTTTCCACTTCCTGCTCGTTGAGCGCATACGTAAAGAAATACGCGCCGACGTGCAAGCCCACCTCTTTGGCACCGAGGTAGTTTTGCTCAAACATCTCGTCCTTGCCGCCCGACGTGCCCGCGCGCAGGATGACAAAGTCGACGCCGCTTGCCGCAACGGTCTGCCAATCGACCTCGCCCTGATAGGACGAGACGTCAATGCCGTTCATCACGACCGTACCGTCCTTCATCCAGACGGCGTACAGCACGAGCGCATCATCTATATGATAGGAAGCGCCGGGTGCATATTTTGCCGATACCGCCGAGGGGTCGGGCGACCAACCCAAAAAGGTATACCCCTCCTTGGTCGGAATCTCCGTGCGCAAGGTCAGCGACTCGCCCGCGGTTTTGTACTGCATCTCGGGCGCGCCCTCGCCGCCGTTTGTATGATACGTGACAGAATATTTGGCATCGCTGGTGCAGACGCAGAACACTTCCGTGCCGTCCAGCGAACGCAAGGCGCACCAGCCGAGAGACGTTCTGCCCCAAAGGTAGCCGTCTGCTTCGGCCGTTTCCAGCACCTCGATCTCCGCGCCGTACGCATACGCGCCCGTGCGCTCATAGGACAGACCCGCGCCGCCGCGGATGCGGATGCCGTCGGGTTCCTCGACGACCCACGTGGGCTTGGCGGGAATGATCTCTCCGCCGTCGACATGCGACTCGTCGATTTCAAATACCAGCATGCCCGTAAAATTGTACTCGGACAGCTTGGTCTTGGGATACCCCGTGTCGCAGATGTACACTTCGCCGTCCTGCACATAGTCGACCGCAACGTAATGCGCCCAACCGTTGACGCCGACGATGACGGCATACTCCTTTTCGTCATTGGCAAGCAGTGCGGCGATATCGGCCGCAGGCTGATAGGACGATTTGTAGAACGCAAATCTGACACCCGGAATCAGCGCTTCAAACGCGGTATCATATTTGGCACCGCCCGCCGCCGTCAGATACTTGCAGCTTCCGCCGTCGTACATCGCGGCCGCCAGCGTGCCCGGGTTGATCTCCGTGCCGTCTGCAAGGGTGAGCCCATAAGCACGCGCAAGGATCGCCATGGACGAAATCAGGCATCCCGCGTGTCCGACGGTCTCATACTCGTGATAGACGCCCGCGGAATCGTACCACGGATCGACGCCGATGATGACATCCGTCCAGCGTGCGTCGTATTGCTTCCATGTTTTATATACCCCTTCCGGAAGCGGCGCCGTTTCGTCATGCGCATACGCAAAAACGGACAGCGGCAACGCGGACAGGCACAGCATCACCGCCAAAACGATACAAAATACTCTCTTTTTCATAGCTTGTTTCCCCTATTCTGCATGGTTCAAGTATAACACAGGATCAAACATTATGTCAACCCGTAAAACTGCCCAAAACCAAAGGGAAAATTTTGTAGAAAATTTGAAAAAAGCCCTTGACAAATGGGCAAAGACGTGTTATGATGTTACTTGCCGCATGTATGGGGCTTTTTCAAATCATGTCTATATTTCGTATAGCGTGTGCCTCTCAGACAGCGAGACTTACGGAAAGTGAGGTAAATCGAATGTACGCAGTTATCAAGACCGGCGGCAAGCAGTACAAGGTGACCGAGGGCGACATCATTTTTGTCGAAAAGCTCGGCGTAGAAGAAGGCACGACCTACACCTTTGATCAGGTGCTTGCAATCTCCGGTGCAGACGGCTTCAAGGTAGGCGCTCCCATCATCGAGGGTGCGACCGTTACCGCCAACGTTGTCAAAAACGGCAAGGGCAAAAAGATCCACGTTATGACCTACAAGTCCAAGAAGAACGAAAAGAGACACATTGGTCACAGACAGCCCTACACCAAGTTGCAGATCATGGCTATCAACGGCTGATATGATCAACGCAACGTTTGAAAAAGACTTCTCCGGCTTTTCCCTGTCGGGTCACGCAGGCTACGCAGACGCGGGCGAGGATATCGTCTGTGCCGCAGTCAGCTCGATGACCAATTTTGTGTGCAACGCCGCCGACGCGTTCGGTGCGGTTGCGCAGATCGCGCAAGACGGTGACGAGGCATACGTCTCCTACCGCTTGCAAAACGACTGTGAACAAGCCAAAAAGCTGATTTCGGTTTTTTGCGAAGAGCTGAAACAGCTATCCATTCAATACCCGTCCTTTGTACGGGTCAAAACATTAAAGTAAGGAGTACGATATCATGCTTAGATTGTCTTTGCAATTCTTTGCTCACAAAAAGGGTGTCGGTTCTACCAAGAACGGCCGTGACAGTGAGTCCAAGAGACTCGGCGTGAAGAAGCAGGACGGACAGTCGGTAGTTGCCGGCAACATCATCGTTCGCCAGCGTGGCACCTCCATCCATCCGGGTGAAGGCGTTGGCCGCGGCTCCGATGACACCTTGTTCGCTCTGGTTGACGGCGTTGTCAAGTTCAAGCCGATCGCAGGCGGAAGAAAGAGCGTTTCCGTTCTTTCCGCTGACGCACAGTAATTCGCTTTTTTGCGAAGCATATTGAACGAAGAATTGCCCTTTCACGCTTGAAAGGGCAATTTTTGTAGTTTTGTACCACCTCAAAAACGGAGGAACACATCATGTTTATCGACAAGGTCAATATATTTGTCAAGGCGGGCAAGGGCGGCAACGGTGCCGTTTCATTCCGACGCGAAAAATACGTCTCGCACGGCGGTCCCGACGGCGGCGACGGCGGCAAGGGCGGAAGCATCGTCTTTGTTGTCGACGAGGGCAAAAACACCCTTCTTGATTTTAAATACCGCCGCAAGTTTGCCGCAGAAAACGGTGCGGACGGCGCGGCGCGCAAATTTATGGGCAAGTACGGCAAGGATCTGGAGATCCCCGT
>JAFQII010000274.1 GCA_017397605.1 Clostridia bacterium | reverse complement strand
GCACGCGTGCACCGTGTTTGCGCATGGACTCGATATCAAGCTGGGACAGGATATCGTCAAGATAATCGTTAAACGGAGTCTGCAAAACCTCGCTGTTTTCGTTGGGGATCTTTTTTGCCTTGATATCGGCTGCGGTCAGCTTGTTGATATATCCTTCGAGCTCGTCGGTAAACTCCTGCGGAGCGTCGCGCCCCTCTTTGATAATGATTTTGATACCGTTGTAGCTTGAGGGGTTGTGGCTTGCGGTGATTTCGATACCGATCTCAAGGTCCTGCTTTTGGACATAATGCATGATCACGGGTGTCGGCATACTGCGCCCCATCAGAATGACTTGAATACCGTTTGCGCTCAAAACCTCTGCAAACCAAATCGCACCTTCGTCCGAAAGGAAACGGCGGTCGTGTCCGATGATGACTTTTTTGCCATCGATCTTTTTGTCGTGCATCAGGTCGCAAAGTCCCTGCGCAACCAACTGAATGTTCTCTTTGGTGAATTCATCACCGATTACGGCTCTCCAGCCGCCTGTACCGAATTTAATCATTTTATTACAGTCCTTTCTTATGTCTCGGATGCGCTCAGAATGCGCGCCCAAAGTCCTTCACGTCCCAAATCTTTTTGAGAAGAGTACAAAACAAGTTCTGTTCCCGGACGAATCGCGGGATTGTGAATCAATTTGTCAACCGATTTTTGCAATTCTGTTTTATTCAGTTTATCGCATTTGGTTGCAACAAGCATATACGGAACCGAAAAATAATCCATATACTCCAGCATGGACAAATCGTCCTTGGTCAAACCGACCTTGCAATCAACAAGCTGCAAGACCATTTTGAGAGCGTTGTTGTCTTTGAAATACCCTTCGGTCAAGGATGACCATTTTTTGATCTCGTTCTGCGGTCTTCTTGCGAAGCCGTATCCGGGCAAGTCGACCAGCCAAAGCTTTTGATCTACGTTATAGCAGTTGACCGTGATGGTTTTCCCCGGCTCACTGCTGACGCGCGCGAGTTTTTTTCTGCCGAGTAATGAGTTGACCAAGGAGCTTTTGCCTACATTGCTTCGCCCGGAAAGAGCGATCTGCGGCAATCCTTCCTTGACAAGCTGTGAGGGCAGGCCCGCTGTCAAAACGAGATTTGCATTGTGAAGGTTGATTCCACCGAAATTCATTTCCATAACGTACTGCCCTTTCTGTATCAACGATTGACGGCGAGGTGCAGTACCTCGGAAACCGTCTTGACGGGGATCACCGAGAGATGCTCCCTGACCTCACGGTCAAGCTCTTCGATATCGCCGCGGTTGTCGTAAGGAATGATCACGGTGTCACAACCGTATTTATAAGCCGCCATTGTCTTTTCGCGCAGGCCGCCGATCGGAAGCACGCGGCCTGTCAAGGTGATTTCACCCGTCATTGCAATGTTGCGTTTGACCGTTTTGCCCGTCAGCTCGCTGACCAATGCCGTACAAAGCGTCACGCCTGCCGAAGGACCGTCTTTGGGAACAGCACCCTCGGGAACATGGATATGTACGTCTTGTTTGGTATAAAACTCAGGATCGATCCCGAGCTCATTGCTATGCTTGCGGATGTAGGTGACAGCTGCCTTGGCGCTTTCTTTCATCACATCACCGAGATTGCCGGTCAATTCAAGCTTACCTGTTCCCTGCATGGAGCTGACCTCGACGCGCAAGAGCTCGCCGCCGAGAGACGTCCAGGCTAAACCGTTGACAATACCGATCTCGTCCGTATCGTTCATCGTTTCGCGCAGGTATTTGACAGGACCGAGATTCTTTTTGACCACTGCAGGCGTTACACGCACGCTCTTGCGCTCTCCCGAGACGATACTTTTTGCCGTTTTTCGGCAAATCGATGCAATCGATCGCTCCAGATTACGAACACCGTTCTCGCGTGTATAGCCGGAGATCAAAAGCTCGATTGCTTCATCGGTGAATTTGCACTGCGTCTTGTTAAGTCCATGGTTTGCATATTGCTTGGGAATCAGATGATTCTTGGCAATTGCAAGCTTTTCGCTATCGGTATAGCTGCTCATTTCGATCACATCCAGACGGTCCAGAAGCGCCGGCGGAATCGTATCCAATGTGTTTGCGGTTGCGATGAAAAGCACCGAAGAAAGATCAAACGGCAGTTCTACAAAATGATCGCGGAAGTTGTTGTTCTGCTCGGCATCCAAAACCTCCAGAAGTGCCGACGCGGGATCGCCGTGCGCGTCTCTGGTCAATTTATCCAGCTCGTCAAGCAGGATCACGGGATTGGCGCTTTCTGCAAGCTTGACGGCGTTGATGATACGTCCGGGCATTGCGCCAACATAGGTTTTGCGATGTCCGCGGATGTCTGCTTCGTCTCGGATGCCGCCGAGAGAAATGCGGGCAAAGCGGCGGTTGGTTGCTCTGGCGATGGAACGCGCGATCGAGGTTTTGCCAACACCGGGAGGGCCGACCAGACACAAAATCTGACCTTTTGCGTCAGGCTTGAGCTGTTTGACGGACAGAAACTCCAAAATACGTTCCTTGACTTTTTCGATACCGTCGTGATCTTCGTCAAGTATCTTTTTTGCCTCGAGAATATCCAAACGGTCCTCAGTATAAACACACCACGGAAGCTCGAGGCAGGTGTCCAGATAATTATGAATCACGGATGCCTCGGAAGAGCCGAAGGGCATTTTTGCAAGCTTGCCTGCTTCGGATTTAAGTTTTTCGGCAACCTCAGCGGGCAGATTTGCCTCTGCGATCTTTTTTCCGTATTCGCTGTCCTCGTCCATATCCATCGAATCTTCATCCATGCCGAGCTCTCCGCGAATCGTGTTGAGCTGCTCGCGCAGATATGCCTCGCGCTGACGGCGCTGAAGTCTGTATTTGACTTTGGATTGGATAGAGTTTTCGAGTTCCATCAGTGCGATGTCTTTTTGTAAGATTGCGCAAAGCTTTTCCGCTCTGCGAATCGGATGAATCTCCTCAAGCAATGCTCTGCGGTCATCAAAATTGGTCAAGAAATTGCTTGCCAAAAAGTCAGCCAACAGTCCGGCGTCGTCAACACGGTGGATCTCTTCCAAAATCTCGGGAGACGGTTTGGTGACGTAATGCAGATAGTCGTTGAATACCGTCCACAGGCTTTCGATCGCCTTGCGTCCGTGTACCGTCGAGACATTTCTCTTGGGATACTGCAGTACATCGCTGATCAGATGTCCGTCCTCGCATACGGTCGAAACGCGTCTTGCGCGGTACAAACCTTCTGCCATGATCTGATAGTTGCCGTTGGTAAGGCGCAAAACGTTTGCGACGCGCGCGACCACGCCGACATCAAACAGATCGTCTCCGTCGGGCTCGTCGACTGCGGGATTCTTTTGTACTGCCAGATATACAAGCTCTCCTTGATCGGATGCCGCCTTTAAAGAGGAGACGGACATCTTTCTGCCAAGCTCAAAGCTTGTGGTGATTCCGGGAAAAATAACGATCCCTCGAAGTGCAATGGTATGAAACGTCTGCACTTCGGTCTTATCGTAAATAAATGCCATATGATTTTTGCTACTCCATGCTTATGCCAAAAATAAGATTATCTGCCGAGAGAAGCCGCGCCGATGATACCTGCGCGGTTGCCCAGCTCGGCAATTTTGATCACAGTCTTCTTTTCGCTGTTGCGCGAATACTGCTCTGCTTCTACAATTTTACGAAGCGGTGCGAGGAGATATTCCTTTTCGTTGCTGATGCCGCCGCCGATGCTGAATACCTCGGGCTGGAAAATATTGATGAAATTGGTTACGCCGCATGCGAGGTAACCTATGTACGTATCGATCACTTCCTGTGCCGCCTCGTCTCCCGCACGCATTGCATCAAACGCGGTTCTGCCATCGACATTTTCGATTTTGCCATCGCAGAGCTTCCACATCAAAGAGTCCTTGCGTGCTTCCATTTTCTCGCGGGTCTGCTCCATCAGTGCCGTTGCGGAAGCATAGCATTCCAAACAGCCTTTTCTACCGCAGGTGCATTCCTTGCCGTTGTGCACAATAACCGCATGACCGAGCTCCGCGCCGGCAAAGTTAAAGCCGGACAGAATCTTGCCGTCGACAATGATGCCGCCGCCGACACCCGTACCGATGGTCAAAAAGACAGAATCCTTGTATCCTTTTGCCGCACCGAAGGTTGCCTCGCCTTTTGCAGCGGCGTTGGCATCGTTATCGATGTAGATTTTTTTGATACCGGTCAACGCAGAAAGCTTTTCTGCAATCGGATAGTGCAAAAAAGGAAGGGTACATGCGTAAACAATCACGCCGCGTTCGCTGTCATTGGTGCCGGGAGATGCGATGCCCGCATATTCCAGCTCCTCAGGCTTGACGCCGCCTTTTTCCAAAACGCGCAGGCAAAGGTCTGCCATGTCCTTGGTGATGCGGTCGCCGTCCTCTGTACGGACGGTGGGGCAGCTCTCCTGCACCAGAATATTGCCGTTATCGTCGCAAAGACCTGCCTTGATCGACATACCGCCGAGATCTATACCCAAATAATACATATGTTTATCCACCTTTCGAAATTGTTAGTGTCTGCCTGTATATTCCATCAGGCGTTTGTTAAATTCTTCGGCTGTGTTATAGCCCATTTTCTTTTGTCT
>JAFQII010000273.1 GCA_017397605.1 Clostridia bacterium | reverse complement strand
GGTTTTCCCTTCTGGCGGGATTCTTAAGGGCAGAGCCCTTAAGCGCTCCCCTCGCTCCTTTTTAAAACATCATGTGATCCACAAATTTTTCATTAAACTCTGCATTTCCGCCGAGTTGTACATGGCGGGACAGCCGTGCGACCTGCGCGGCTTTTTGTTTGGCTTGTTCGTCCGACAGAAGCATGACCGCGCCCGCGAGTGCGGCGTTGCCGATCGGGACGGTTTTGTGCAGAAATGCGCGCGGGAGCAAGCCGATCTGTACGGCAGACTCGACCGAAAGCTTGTTGCCGAAGCCCCCCGCGAGGCAGACGCGGGCAACTTCCTCGGCGCTCGTGCCCGACGCGGCGAGCAACAGCTCGATGCCTGCGGCGATCGCCGCTTTGGCAAGCTGAACGGCGCGGATATCGCCTTGCGTGAGCGTGACCGTTTTGCCGTGTGCGGTGAGGGGGAGCGTTTCTGTGTCGATCGCGCCCGTTTCGTCGATCTGCCCGGTCTGCAAAAACGCCGCGACCGCGTCGATCAGACCGCTGCCGCAAATGCCGATTACGGGTTTATCGCCGATTGTGTGGGCGTAGACGCGCCCGTTTGCCGCGTAGACGCGGTCGACCGCGCCGACAATACCGCCGCAACCCGACGAAATTTCCGCGCCCTCAAAGGCGGGGCCCGCCGCGGTGGACGTGACGTACAGCACGCCGTTTTTCCACAGCGCCAGCTCGCCGTTGGTGCCGATGTCGCACAAAAGGGAGATCTCACGCGTTTTTGTCATGCCGCTTGCCAGTACGGCGCAGGTGATGTCCGCGCCGACAAACGCGTCCATGCACGGCGGGAGGAACGTTTCGATGCGTAACACGGGCAAGGTCTCGCCGAACAGTGTCTCCGACACAAAGGGTGCGCGCGCGATCGATGCGGGACAGCGCCCCGTGAGCAAATACAGCATGGCGGTGTTGCCCGTGACGACCATGCGCGTCACTTGGTCGGCGTAACCCGTTTGGTTTAGCAAGTCTGCGATGCAATCGGTGATCTGCCGTTGCAATGCGTCCGAATTTCCGCGCAGTGACGCGTCGATCCTGCCGATGACGTCGGAGGCAAACGCGCGCTGGGGGTTGAGGCAGGAGCGCTCACCGACGCATGCTCCGTCGGGGGCAAACACCTTGCACACCACAGTCGTCGTGCCGACGTCGACCGCCGCGCCGAAAAAGCCGAGGTGCGGTGCCGAAACGTCACTCGTCTCGATCACGGCGTCTGCCGTGTCGGGCAAAATCACCGTCAGGTCGCCTTGCAGGATTGTTTGGCAGGACAAAAGCGTTTTTCCGCTTTCCGTCTGCACGGTGCACTTGCCGCACGTTCCTTTGCCGCCGCATGGCGACGAAACGGCAAAGCCTCCCCCGATCAGCACGTCGCGCAAGCGCGGTGTGCCTTCAAAAGCGAGTTGTGTGCGGGTATTGTTTTGTATAATCGTCAAAATCGGCATATCAGTTAAACAGCACCATTCCAAAAAAAGTGACGGTGTTTGGTCCGTTGTTGTATTTGAGAGAAGTATTCTTGACCGTTTGGTAGACGTCCACGCCGCACGCTTCCAGCGACAGCAGTGCTTCGGTCGGGTAAGGGCAGGGACGGTTTTGCACCTTGGCGCACGGCTTGCACACGCGGCAGCCGCCTGCGCCCAGCACGAGACACTCGGAGAGGAACGCGGACGCTTCTCTGCGGATACGGCGCGCGAGTAAATTGAGTTCTTCGCCTGCCTTGCCCATGGATTCGATGTCAAAGCAGTCTTCCAGTCCGCGCACGATCTGAAACACGACCGCATAGCGGTAGGAACGCACCAGCCCCATCAGCGTCTCGATGTCGCCCGCGTCGGGCGGACACATCCAGCAGTTGCCGTACGCACCGCAGGCGTTTTGACTGCACATGTCCAGGCATGCGCGGTTTTGCACCACGGCGGAGGTCTTAAGCACTACCGCGCCGTCTGCACCGCAGTCTCGCGCGAGCGCGGTCACGCGGGCGTTCATCTTGCAAGCGCGTCAAAAAACGCGCCGATGTTCTCCCACTTGGCGTGCGCGGGGATGTCACAGCCCGAGGAAAGGACAAAATTGGGGTATGCGCCGCAGGCGTCCGTCAGCGCCCCTACAGATGCTTTCATCGTTTCGGGTGTGCCGGCGCAAAACTGCGCGACGGGGTCGATATTGCCCATGCAAAGGATGTCTGCGGGTGCTTGCTCCAGAATCTCTTTCATATCCGACGCGTTGCCGAAATGGTACGCGCAGGCATGTTGCGAAAAGATCTGCGGGAGCATCCTGGGTACGGTGTTTCCGCAATTGTGGTAGATCACGCCGAAATCGTCGGTCTGCACGGCATCGATGATCTGCGTGACGTAGGGGACGGAGAACTCCTCTGCCATGTCGGGGGAGAGCACGCCCGCAAGCGGTTCTGCCATGACGATGCCGTCCGCGCCCGCGTCACAAAACGCCTTGGCGTACGCGGTCAAAAAGTCGGATGCCTTTTGCAATACGGTGTGCACCGCCTCGGGCTCGTCAAAGCATGTGTACATGATCTCCGTCACGTCCATCAGCCTGCCTGCCAAGGAAAACGGACCGATCATGCCCGCCAGCACGGGCTTGTCGGTGATGCATTTCTTTGCCTTGCGCACGCCTTCCAGCGCGGTCGGGATACGCCCTGCGGAAAGTGCGGGAACGCACAGCGCGTCCGCGTCTTTCGCATCGCAAACGAGCTGTCCCGTGACAGTAGGGACTTCATTTGCGGAGAAACGCACTTCTGCGCCGAACGCCTCGGCTTCCAAGGACAGATCCATCGGGGAGACGGCGGCAAGCGTGTCCGTTTCGCGCGCGATCAGCGCCATCGCGTCCGCCTGCAGATCGGCGGAGTGCACCAGCGCGTCGACCGTGGTGCCAAGCTTTTGCACCGCAGGGAACGACAGAATCGGCAGTGCGCGTGTGTGGTTTTGTTGTAAGTAGTGTTTGATGTTCATAGGTACAGATAGACGGGAGGGTAAGAAACTTTTTGAAAAAAGTTTCTTAACAATCTTCAAAAACTTTTATTGCCGAAAGCTGTCGCTTTCGGGGGGCGGGGGGATATGTTGGTTGTCAAAAATTTACAATATCATGCAAAGTCGGGTTTGTTTGTTCTTGAAATGTTCAAAAATGTATGCTATACTGACGATAGCAAACGTTCCCGATTTTTGGGCGGGGACAAATTTTGGAGGGATATTATGATGAAAAAAGCTGTCATCGTACTGCTTGCTTTTTTGGCGCTGTCTTGCGCGCTGGCAGGCTGTGACGACACGGAGCAGACAAGCAGTGCGCCGTCTGCGGAAAGCGTTGCCGACACAAGCTCGGCAGAAACTTCTGTAGAAGACTCGTCTGTTGCGGAAAGCTCTGCCGATGCATCTTCCGAGTCTTCGAGCGATGTCGATGCGCTTGCAAAGCTGGACTACAAGGCTGTCGCTGCGGACAGCAACGCGGTCGAATTTTTGGGCAATGCGGCTGTTTTTGCCGCAGAGTACGGCGACAAGTATGCGCTGTATTTTGCCGACTGGGATCGGTACGCCGTTTTGGGCACAGAGGTCGCCTGCGCATCTCTCGCGGGAGATACCGCATGGGCGTTTGCCTATGTACAAGCGGAGGATTCCGCGCTTTACAAAGTCAAGATGTACCGTTTTTCCAAAAACGGCGGTGAACCCGAGGAAACAGTCCTCGATCTGCCTGCGGTACACAAGCAAACGCTGTTTTACTCCGCGGTTTCCGAAACCGTCGGATATCTTGCCGTGTTTGATTGGG
>JAFQII010000272.1 GCA_017397605.1 Clostridia bacterium | reverse complement strand
GCGTCCCCCGTTCCCGAGCAGTTGACGATTCAGCCCGCCGAGGAACCCGAGTCCGCGCCCGCGCCCGAAGAAGTGCAGGCATGATCGTACTCAAGATCATCGGGTGGATCGTCGGCATCCTGTTGCTGTTGCTCGCGCTGATCGGATGCGTCAAGCTTTCCTTGCGCGCGGGATATTGCAATACGCCGCTGCTGATCGTCGGCATCGGCCCGTGGAAACTCAACCTGACAGAGCTCCTCTCTGCGGAAAAAGAAGCAAAACCGCAAAAAAAGGCAAAAAAAGCCCCCCAAAAAACCAAAAAAGACACAGATACAAAGGCAAAAAAAGAGCCCAAGCCACCAAAACTGACCGAAAAGCCTTCGCTCACGGAAATCGTCACGGCATTCAAGGATCTTGCCGTGGGGATCCTCACGCGTTTTGCGCGCCATATTCGATTGGACGAGCTTCGCTTGCGCGTGCTTGCCGCGTCCGATGATGCGGCAAAAACCGCTATGGAATACGGCATCGTCTGCGCCGCCGCAGGTGCGGTGCGTTCAGCCGCCGAGAGCATGCGCCGCGTTGATTTGCATCGCGTACGCGTGGAGGTTGAGTGCGACTTTTTGGCAGAAACGCCGGAGATCGACGCAGAGCTTTGCGTTTCGATCCGCATCTGGCGTCTGGCGCTCATCGCTTTGTTTGCGTCACGCCCGCTGATGGAGGCGTTGGAACTGGTAAAAGCATATAAGTATTATAAAAAGGAAGAAAAACAAGATGGAAACACCCATGAAACAACTGATTGAGCAAGCAATCAAGAGCATCAATTCGGTCGCGGATGTCAACACGGTCATCGGCGAGCCGGTCACGCTCCCGAACGGCGTGACGGTCGTTCCGTTTTCCAAGGTCAGCGTCGGATTTGCGACGGGCGGCAGTGACCGCGCGCCGAAAACAGCAGACGTGCCTTTGTTTGCGGGCGGCAGCGGCGCGGGCGTTTCTGTTACCCCGCTCGGCTTTTTGGTCGTCGGCGCGGACGGAAGTGTCCGACTTTTGGACCTCAAGAACCCCGATTCCTATGTACCCGCGGTCAATCCCGTGGACAAGATCATCGACGGAGCTAATTCCCTTATGGACCGCGCGCCCGATATGATCGCAAAATGCAAAGAAGTCTTTGCCAAAAAAGAAGAAACCGTCAAGACGGAGGAAGTATAATCTATGGCACTCAAGTGTATCATTCTGCAAAACAACCCCGATATGGAAGTGCGCCACGCCGCTGTACAGGACGCGGTGCGCAAGTATCTCGCATCCGACGAAGTGACTGTCGTCTATGCCGAAAACGGCAAGCCCTCGATCGAAGGCTTTGACGGCAAAAAATACATCTCCGTCACGACCACGGGCGACAAAATGATCGTTGCGATCAACGACTCCCCCATCGGCATCGACGGTGAGTATCTGCCCCGTTACGCAGAGCGCAAGACGGACTACTCCATGCTCGCAGAGCGTTTTCTCTCGGGCGAGGAATCCGAGTACGTCCGCGCAGGCTCGACGGTCGTCGACGAGCGCGAGCGTTTTCTCAAGATCTGGACCCGCAAGGAAGCGTACGTCAAGTGCGCCGGCAAGACGCTTGCGGATTTTCCGTCTTTCTCGGGAGTAGAAGGTGACAAATTCCTGTCCAAGCTCGGCTCGGTCACGATCCGCAAGTTCTCGATCGCCTTTGAAGGCAGCGAAGACTACTTGTTTGCAATCGCAGGCATCTAAAGGGCTCCGCCCTTTAAATCCCGCCAAAGAAACTTTTTGAGGAAAAGTTTCTTTGGAATCTTCAAAACCTTTTTATGCAAAAGAGGAATACATATGATTTCAACCAAACAACGCGCATATCTGCGTTCGCTCGTCGCGCAGATGGTTCCGATCATGCAGATCGGCAAAAACGGCATCACCGACAACTTGATTGCGACGCTTTCCGACTCGTTGGAAGCGCACGAGCTCATCAAGCTGACCGTTTTGGAAACCTGCCCCGTCACCCCCAGAGAAGCATCCGACGCACTTTGCGAGGCACTTTCCTGCGACGCAGTGCAGACCATCGGCAGAAAAATCTCCCTCTACCGCCAGGCATCCGACCCCGAAAAGCGCAAGATCGTTCTCCCGCGTGAGAAACGGAGCGCAAAATGAAGCTCTTGATCTTAAACGGTCCCAACATCAACATGCTGGGCATCCGCGAGCCCGACATCTACGGCAAAAAAAGCTATGCCGCACTCATTGATTATGTAAAAAGCGTCTGCGTCTCCCACGGCATCGACTGTGAGTGCTTCCAATCCAACCATGAGGGTGCTTTGGTGGACAAAATTCAAGAAGCATACGGCGTGTTTGACGGCATCGTCTTCAACCCCGCCGCTTACACGCACACGATCGTGGCGATCCACGACGCGTTGTTGGCAGTCGGTATTCCCACCGTGGAAGTCCATTTGACCGATACAACGTCGCGCGAGGACTACCGCAAGGTCAACTTTATCACCCCCTGCTGTGTCGCAACCTTTCAGGGCTTTGGCTTCGAAAGCTACAAGCATGCAATTGATTTCCTGGCAGAACACTGCAAATAAAGGTAAAAAAGGCTGTTTCAAACAGCCTTTTTTGTTTGCTCCCCCGCAAAAAACACAAAAAGCAGTTGATCTTCATCGGATGTGCCGCCGCAGTGGTGCTTGCCCTGATCATCGGCGTGGCGATCTACAATTCGCCCTCCGCAGTCGCAGACCGCGTACTCGGCAGAGCGGTAGAGGATTTTGTCGAAAGAGAAGAAATCGACTACATGCTTTCTCTGCTCACCGGCGGCTCGGTTGACGTTGCATACAAGGGCGACGTCGACGGCGTCAAGGTAGACGCAAACGCCAAGCTGTTCCTCAACGCAGACGAAAACGAATACATGCTCCAGCTCCTTCAATTGGAGGCAAAGGAAGAGGGCCAAAAGCTCGGACTGACCGGCTCGATCTACCTCTCCGACGATACCGTTTATGTCGCCAATGACGAGATCTTAAAAGGCGCTTACGGCGTTGAGCGCGGCTCGATGGAGGAGGGACTCAAAAACTCCATCCTGCATCCCGAAAGCGAAAGCCCCTACGCACTGGACGAGAAGACCTATGAGGCTCTTTTGCAGCTCTGCAAGGTTGCGGACAGCGACCTTCCCGAGGATCTCGAAAAAGACGTGCTCAAGGTCATGACGCGTTACACCGACAAGTTCTACAGCTGGGTGAAGAAATACGCAAGATTTGAGACCTCCAAGCAGGAAATCGATCTGTCCGACGGCAGCAAAAAGGTCCGCGTGGTCTATGTCATCATCACGCCCGAAACCGTCCGCAGCATTGTCAAGGAGTTGCGCGATTATATCAAAGAGGACTCCAAACTGCGCGACCTCGTGATCGAGTATTACACCGAGCTTGCAGACATTCTGCAATACTCCGCAAACCTGGGCGAAGAGTTTGACATCCGCGACGCATACGACAACATGATCGACGAAGTGGACACCACCCTTTCGAACATGATCGACGGGCTGGAAGACGAGGATGAAGAATCTTTTATTGCACTCTGCATGGCAACGCCCAAATCCTCCTCCAAGCTGTTAAAGATGTGGTTCATCAGCGGTGATGACGTGGACGAGATCGAAGATGAGGACGAGATCTCCGAGGGTATCAGCATCGACTTCGGTTCCAAGGGCATCAAAAAGACCAAGCAGATTACGATCAAGCAAGCTTATGGTTACAAGATCAAGTACACCGTCAACGATGAAGAAAGAGGCATCACCGAATACAAGCTGTCTGCCGGCAACACGGTATACGCGCTCAGACTGGACATCAAGGAAGATACCTTTAAGCTCCGCAAGAGCGTAAGCTACTACGACGATACAACCTCTACCACCTCGATCGAAGGCAACTATACCACCAAGGGTGACAAAGCGACCTTTGAATTCAAAAAAGTCAAGGTTGACGGCGAGGTGGTCGAAAGCGCCGACTTTGATCTGACGGTAACGTTTGAAGAAAAAGACCGCATCCCCTCTCCCGAAAAGGACGTCACCTCTGTCTTTGATCTGACCGACGAAAAGATCGAAGAGATCATGAAAAAGGCAAGAGAGCTTATGTCCCCCGAAGAATAATCACATATTTGATTGCGCGCAAAAAGGAGCTGACAGCATCAGCTCCTTTTTTTACAGAAAAGTTTTTGGGATTCCAAACCCTTTTTTCAAAAAGGGCTTGGCGGAGATTCTTAAGAGGCAGAGCCTCTTAAGCCTGCACCATATTTTCGTTTTGCTCCGCAAAACGCACCGTTTCCATCGCGTCTTTTGCGTAAAAATGCGCGCCCATGCGGTCGGCGTATTCCTGCGTCAGCACGGCACCGCCGACGACGACCTTGCAGTAAGGTGCTTTGTCTCTCAACAGCCGCACCGTCTCTTCCATCGCGGGTACGGTCGTGGTCATCAAGGCGGACAGCCCCGCAAACGGCGCGTGATGCGCTTCCACCGCCTGCAAAACCGTGTCAGGCGCAACGTCCTTGCCCAAGTCGATCACGTTGTAGCCGTAGTTTTCCAACAGCAAACGCACGATATTTTTGCCGATATCGTGGATATCTCCCTGCACCGTCGCCAGCACAAAGTCCGCTTTGCTCGGCGCATTCTGCGTTTCACGCGCCTTGATGCGCGCAAACGCCGCTTTTGCCGCCTCGGCACTCATCAAAAGCTGCGGCAGATAAACCGTCTTTTTTTCAAACCCTGCACCGACCGTGTCCAGCGCGGGAATAATCTCCCCATTGATGATATCCAACGCATTTTGCGTCTGCAAAAGCGCATCGGTCAGGCTCGCCGCCTGGTCGCAAAGCCCCTTGACGATCGCATTTTGCAGCGGTGTGCGGTCCGCGCTTTCGCTTTGCTTTGCCTGCACACCTGCCGAAACAGTCGCAAACGAGTCCGCATTGGCAATATAAGACGCACAGTTTTCGTCCTGCCCCGTCAGCGCAAGATAGCTGTAATACACGCGGCGCATGTCGGGAGACAGCGGATTCATAATTGCCGCCGACAGACCGTTTTGCAATGCCAAAGCAAAAAACGTACTGCTGACCGCATCGCGGTTGGGAAGACCGAACGACACGTTGGAAACGCCCAGCGACGTATGACAGCCCAGCTCGTCGCGGATCAGCCGCAACGACTCCAGCGTGACCAATGCCGCATTTTTATCCGCGCTCACCGTCATGGCAAGCGGATCAAACAACAAGTCCTTTTTGTCGATGCCGTAGCTTTTTGCGGTCTCGACGATCTTTTTTGCAATCGCAAGCCGTCCCGCGGCTGTTTCGGGAATGCCGTTTTCGTCCAGCGTCAACGCAACGACGACACCGCCGTATTTTTTGACCGGCGGAAACACCGCGTGCATACTCTCGGCTTTGCCGTTGACGGAATTGACCAGCGGCTTGCCGTTGTACAGACGCATCGCGCGTTCCATCGCGCACACGTCCGCCGTGTCGATCTGCAACGGCAAATTTGTCACCGCCTGCACGGAAGTCACCGCGCGCGCCAACATCTCCGCTTCGTCCAGCTCGGGCATGCCGACATTGATGTCCAGCACGTCCGCGCCGTGCTCTTCCTGCGCGATCGCTTCGCCCAGCACGTAGTCCATGTCGTTCTCGCGCAATGCCTGCTTGAGCCGTTTTTTGCCCGTCGGGTTGATGCGCTCCCCGATCAGAATCGGTTTTCCGCCCAAACTGACCGCGTGCGTATACGAAGAAACGACGGAAAGCTCTTTTTTTATCATCTCTTTTGGCAAAACACCTTTGATTTTTTGCGTCAGCGCACGAATGTAGTCGGGCGTCGTGCCGCAGCAGCCGCCGCACACGCGCAAGCCCTTTTGCACCATCTCGCCGAGCGCGTCCGCAAACGCCTCGGGCGACACATCATATCTTGTCACTCCGTCCTGCAGCACGGGCAGCCCCGCGTTGGGCTTGCATACCACGGGGACGGAAGCGTTTGCCAGCAGTTCCTCAACCACGCCGACAAGCTGATTCGGCCCCAAGGAACAGTTTGCGCCCAAAGCGCACACGCCCATGCCCTCCAGCAATGCTGTCATCGCCGCAGGCGACGCGCCCGTCATCAATTTTCCGTCCTCGCCGTAAGCGTTTGTCACGATCACGGGCAGAGTGCTGTTTTCCTTTGCCGCCAAAAGCGCGGCTTTGGTTTCGTAAGCATCGTTCATCGTCTCGATCAAGATGAGGTCGACGCCGTTTTCCACACCCAGACGCACGGTTTCGGCAAACACCGCCACCGCGTCCTCAAAATCCAAATCTCCCAGCGGCTTGAGCAATTTGCCCGTCGGGCCGATGTCCAGCGCGACAAATTGGTTCCCGCCCGTCATGGCGTTTCTTGCATTCTGCACCGCCGCGCGGACGATCTCCCGCAATTCTTCTTTTGCAAACTTCAACGTGTTTGCGCCAAAGGTATTGGTGCAGACCACGTTGCTCCCCGCGTCAAAATAGGCGCGGTGAATCGCGGTGATCTCGTCGGGATGCGACAGATTCCACCGCTCGGGATGCTCGCCCGCCTGCAAGCCCCTTGCCTGCAGCAGCGTACCCATACCGCCGTCAAGGCAGACGATATTGTTTTGCAAAAATTGAAGAAAGCTCATTGTTTATTTCCCGAGAATGTCTGACAAATTGTTTTGGATTTTTTCCGCCACGTCGGGCTTGTTCATGGAATACACGTGTACGTTGGTAATGCCGTTTGCGTACAGATCGATGATCTGGTCGGTCGCGTACGCGATGCCCGCCTGCTTCATCGCGGCAGGGTCGTGCCCGAATTTATCCACAAGACTCTTAAATCTCTGCGGCATAAACGAACCCGACAGCTTGATCGCGCGCTCCACCTGGTTTGCGTTGGTAATCGGCATGATGCCCGGAATGATCGGCACGGTAATGCCCGCTTCGCGGATCTTATACAAAAAGTTATACAGCAGATTGTTGTCAAAAAACATCTGCGTGGTCAAAAAGTCGCAGCCTGCCTCGACTTTTTCTTTCAAAAAGCGGATGTCGTCCTTTTGGCACGCGCTCTCGGGGTGCACCTCGGGATAGCAGGCGCCGCCGATGCACAGATCGCTTTTTGCGGCTTTCAGCTCGCGCACCAGCTCGACCGCATGGTGGTACGCCCAATCGGTTCTGTCCGCGTCCATCAAATGCGCAGGAATGTCGCCGCGCAGAGCCATGATGTTTTCAATGCCCGCATCGGTGATCTCCCGGATTTTTTCATGTACCGTCTCTTTGGTAGACGAAACGCAGGTCAGATGCGCCAGCGTCGGAACGCCGTACGCGGTTTTGATGTTCTTTGCGATGTCCAGCGTATACTTGCTTGTGCCGCCGCCCGCGCCGTAGGTCACGCTCATAAACGACGGGCGCAGTTTTGCGATCTCCTCCGTCGCCGTCTTGACACTCTCAAACGAACTGTCCGTCTTGGGCGGAAACACCTCAAACGACAGCGAAAGCGTATTTTGTTTCAGAATATTGATGATCTTCAAACAAACATCCGTCCTTTCTCGGTTTATGTCGCGTTATCCAGCAAGCCTTGCAGTTCCTCTTTGGAATATGCATAGATCTTGTCGCAGAACTGGCATGTCAGCTCGCACGGTTTGGCATCCGACTCCGCGATCAGCTCCTGCAATTGTTTTTTGCCCAGCGAGATCAGCGCCCTATCGGTGCGCTCCCTCGTGCAATCGCACACATAACCGCAGTCAAACTCGTCAAACAGATCAAACTCGATGCCGTCGAGATAGCCTGCCAGCACGTCTTCCAGGCTTGCGACCTGCAAAGCGCTCGTGATCGCGGGCATTTTGCCCGCGTTTTGCTCCAGTCTGTCCGCAACCTCGGGGTCTGCAAACGGAAGCAACTGCACAATGATACCGCCCGCAACCTTACACGTATAATCCGTATCGACCAGCACGCCCAGCGCGCACACGGTCGGAATCTGCTCGCTCGTTGCGTAATAATACGCAATGTCCGACGCGATCTCACCCGAATAGATCTCACACGTGCCGTTATAAGGCACGTCGCCGCCCGCGTCGCGGATAACGGTCAAATAGCCGTTGCCCACGCATCTTGCGACGTCCAGCTTGCCGTCGCTCTCGCGCACGGGGTAGTCGCAGTCGGGGTTGCCGATCAGTCCGCGTACATTGCCCATATAATCGGCAGACGCCAGAATCGTTCCGCCGTCGCCGTCACCGCCAAAGCGCAAGGTCAGCGCATCGTCTTTTTCGCCCAGCATGCTTCCCATCAGCGAAGCCGCAAGCAAGGTTCTGCCCAATGCCGCCGTCGCTGTCGGTGCGGTGTGATGAATTTCAAAGGCGCGGTTTACGATGTCGGTTCCCTCGATCGCAAACGCACGCGCCGAACCGTCTTTTGTCATTGCTCGTATGATTCTTGCCATTTTTCCCTCCGGGGGCTTAAGAAACTTTTTTGAAAAAAAGTTTCTTAAGAATCTTCAAAAAACCTATTTATACAATTCAATTTACAATTTGCGTCAAGCAAATTGTTACCTTCACTTTCGCGTCAGCGAAAATATCACACGCACGTAGTGCGTATATCACTCGCACAAGGCGAAGCCGAAGTGCGAATATCACTGCGACCGAAGGGAGCTGACCGCAGGGAGCCCTATCACTGCGACCGCAGGTCGCTATACGCGTTTGACGGTCATCTCGCCCTTTGCAAGCCGCAAAGTGACGCGTTCGTCTGCCGCCACTTCCTCGGGCGCGCGGACAACCGAGCCGTCCTCCCCCAGCGCGACCGCAAAGCCGCGTTCCAGAATCGCAAGAGGGTTGAGCGAACGCAATTTTTCCGCCTGCAGGTTGAGCTTTTGTTTTTTGCGCTCTTCCGCAACAACCAAAGCGCGGGTCAACCGTTCTTCCAAACGCGCGACCTGCATCTTTCGCTCATCAAAATACGCCTGCGGCGACGCCAGAACAG
>JAFQII010000271.1 GCA_017397605.1 Clostridia bacterium | reverse complement strand
CCAACGAGGCGTTAAACGCCTCCAGCCCCTCGCGGTCGAGTCGGAAGCCCGTCATTTCCATGTCAGCAAGCACGTATGCAAGCGGTTTTTCCATGTCATAATACAGCTTTTCCTGCGCAGGAGTCAGCGAAGAACGCAGTGCGTCGTATAAAATATAATATAAGGAAGGATCCGGCTCGTCCGATACCGTTTTACCCAGCGTGCGGAACACCGCACCGCCAAACGAAATACCGTTGTCGGCAGGAGATGCAAGGTATGCCAGAAGCGAAAGATCCTCCGCGTTTTTGCCGATCTTGATGCCGTGCAAAGCACACAGGTGCAACGCGTCCTTGACCGACCACAGCAGCAACTCGCGCTCTGCACCAAACAAGTCGGGAGCGTCCTCCCACGCGACACGGAACACCCCTGTCCCGTTGTATACCAATACGTGTTCTTCCGTCGGCAAAAGTGCGAGACGCGTGCCGCCGACCGTTTTGGCATCGACCGTTTCGGTCACCGCAGGAAGCTCTTCCTGCACGGCAGGCGCTTCCTCCTCGGGTAGCTGTTCGATAAACTTGCGGAACTCCAGCTCGGTATACAGCTCGCGCAAGGCGGGGATATCGGGCGCGCGGAACATATACGCTTCGGGGTCGGCATCGATCGGCGCATCCAGACGGATCTCCGCCAAAAAGCGGGAGGTAAACGCCATTTCCTTGCCTGCCAACAGCTTGTCGCGCTGTGCGCCCTTGATTTCGTCAATCGCGCCGTACACACCTTCGACGTCGCCGTACGTCGCAATCAGCTTGAGCGCCGTTTTTTCGCCGATGCCCGCAACACCGGGAATGTTGTCCGAGGAGTCGCCCATCAATGCCTTGACCTCGATGAGCTGCTTGGGCGTCACGCCGTATTGCTCGTAGATCGCCTTTTTATCCATGATGCGCGTCTCGTTGTTTGCGGCGAGATGCACCGTCACGCGGTCGTTGACAAGCTGATAGCTGTCGCGGTCGCCCGTCACCAGCACGCACTCCACACCGCGGGACGAAAAATTCTGCGCCAGCGTACCCAGGATATCGTCTGCCTCAAAGCCCGCAAGCTCGACCACCGCAAGTCCCAAAGCCTGCGCAACACGTTTTGCGTACGGCATCTGCACCGCCAGCTCCTCAGGCATGCCCTTGCGGTTGGCTTTGTAAAAATCGCACATCTGATGGCGGAACGTCGGCTCCTTGCGGTCAAACGCGATCGCCGCATATGCGGGACTGCCGCCAACGGAATCGATCGCACGGCGAAGGATATTGATAAACCCAAACACCGCATTGGTCGGCAAGCCCGCACGGTTGGAAAGCGGGCGCACGCCGTAAAACGCGCGGTTGAGTATGCTGTTGCCGTCAAAAACGATCAGTTTTTCCATATCGCAGTCTCCAAAATAACATTATTTCATATTATTGTATCATAAAAAAGCTTGTTCGTCAAGCAGAATCGCGCCGCTTTCGCCATACGGTATTTTTGGCAGTCGCATTTTTTGTTTGCCAATTCGTTTGGGACCGCAAAGTGCAAAAAAGTCTTGATTTTTCTAATCTTGTTTCCAAAAAAACACAATTTGTTTACAATTAAATTTGTCATTCCCTATTGACAATTGCAAAAAAAGGGGTATAATAAAGGCAAGATTAGCACTTGCGAGCAAAGAGTGCTAATCCAAGGAGAAAAAACGGCATGGAACTTTCCGAACGGAAAAAAGCAATACTCAAATCCGTCATCGACTCCTACATCCGCACGGGCGACCCCGTCGGTTCCAAATCGCTGACCGAGTCCAAGCAGTTCAGCCTCTCCAGCGCGACAATCCGCAGTGAGATGAACGATCTTGAGGCGATGGGTTATCTGGAGCAGCCGCACACCTCTGCGGGACGCGTGCCCACGCCGCAAGGCTACCGCACCTACGTCGACAGCCTGATGGAAAAATATTTCCTCGGCATGGAAGAGCTGGAGGTTCTGGACGAAGTGATGAGCGGCAAGCTCGTCGAGGTCGGCAGGCTGATGGACGAGGCGGCAAAGGCGATCGGACAGATCACCAATTACGCGACGTTTGCGTTTATGGGCGGCAGCGGCAGTCCCGTAGAACGTTACGAAACGGTTTACGTCGACGAATACAGCTTCTTGCTGATTATGATCCGCGGCGACGGCACGATCCGCAACCGCCACGTCAAGCTGATGGAGCCGATTACCCCCGAGCTGTTGGTTTCCGCCAAGGAAGCACTCAACACCACAATGTCGGGCTTGTCCGCCGAGCAGATCAATCTGTCGGTGATTCTGGAGTTTGAAGAAAAAATGGGCGAGCACCGCGCGTTTGCCACGACGGTCTTGCGCGTGGTACACGAGATGCTGGGCTCTTACGACAGCGAAAAGGTCCACATCGACGGCGTGACAAAGCTGTTGTCTTACCCCGAGTTTATGAACGTGTCCAAGTTCCAGAGCATTTTGTCTTTGTTTGAACAGCGCCAGCGTTTTGCGGAGCTGATGCAGCACGCCGTACCGGGACAGACCAGTGTCATTTTGGGCGACGAAGAAAAGAGCGAGTTTGCACCGCCCGATACGGGATTTGTATTCCACCCGATCACGGTCGGCGGCAAGGTCGTCGGCGCGATCGGCGTCATCGGACCGCAGAGAATGGACTACAAAAAAGTCGTCGCGTCGCTGGACTATTTTGCGGCAGGCTTGACCGAACAGATCGAGCTGCCGGACACCGCACAAAGCACACGAAAGGATGATGATCATGCAGGAAAATAAAAACGAACCCGTGACGGAAGAAACGGCAGTTCCCGAAACGGAACAGCCCGCCCCCGAAACGGAAGAAATAGAAACAAAAAAAGAAAAGAAAACCTCCCGCAAAGAGCAATAAGAGCTGGAATCCCTCAAAGATCAACTCGAGCAGAAAAATGACCAATACCTGCGTCTGTACGCGGAGTATGAAAACTTCCGCAAGCGCAGCGAAAAAGAAAAAACAGACTGCTACAACAGCGCATACGGCGACGCGCTCGCGGCGTTTTTGCCGCTGATCGACAGCATGGTGCAGGCGTCGCAGTTTTCCCCCGACGACGAGGGCATCAAGGCGCTTGCCAAACAGCTCTCCGACATTCTGACCAAGCTGGGCATCACGGAGATTGAAAGCGACGGTGCACAGTTTGACCCCAACGTTCACAACGCGATCATGCACGAGGAAAACCCCGAGCTGGGCGAAAACGTCGTATCGCAAACGTTCCAAAAAGGCTACAAGCGCGGCGACAAGGTTTTGCGCTGTGCAATGGTAAAAGTGGCAAACTAATCTACGTAAACAAATCTCATTTCAATAAAGGAAGGTATTTATCATGGGAAAAATTATCGGTATCGACCTCGGTACAACCAACAGCTGTGTAGCTGTATATGAAGGCGGCGAGCCCGTTGTCATCGCCAATGCGGAAGGCAACCGCACCACCCCGTCCATCGTCGCATTTGCAAAAAGCGGCGAGCGCATGGTCGGTCAGGTCGCAAAACGCCAGGCAATCACCAACCCCGACCGTACCATCAGCTCGATCAAGCGCGACATGGGTACGGCAAAGAAAGTCACCGTCGACGGCAAGAGTTACACCCCCCAAGAGATCAGCGCAATGATCCTGCAAAAGCTCAAGGCCGATGCAGAAAGCTACCTCGGCACTTCCGTTACGGAAGCCGTCATCACCGTTCCCGCTTACTTCTCCGACGCACAGCGTCAGGCTACCAAGGACGCGGGCAAGATCGCAGGCCTTGATGTCAAGCGTATCATCAACGAGCCAACCGCGGCGGCACTTGCTTACGGTCTGGACAAGGACAACGTTGACCAGAAGATCCTCATCTACGACTTGGGCGGCGGTACGTTTGACGTCTCCATTCTGGAGATCTCCGACGGCGTGTTTGAAGTTCTTGCAACCAACGGTGACACCCGTCTGGGCGGCGACGACTTTGACGAACGCGTGATGGAGTGGATCGCGTCCTCCTTCAAGGCAGAGACCGGCATCGACATCCACGGCGACAACATGGCAATGCAGAGACTCAAGGAAGCGGCAGAAAAGGCAAAGATCGAGCTCTCCGGCGTGATGAGCACCGAGATCAACCTCCCCTTCCTGACCGCAGACGCATCGGGCCCCAAGCACTTCTCTTCCACACTGACCCGCGCAAAATTCAACGAGCTCACCGCTGACCTCGTGAAACGCACCCTTGAGCCGATGAAAAAAGCAATGAGCGACGCAGGCATTTCCGTCAGCCAGCTCAACAAGATCCTCTTGGTCGGCGGTTCCACCCGTATCCCCGCAGTCGTTGACGCGGTCAAGGACTTTACCGGTGTCGAACCCTTTAAGGGCATCAACCCCGACGAATGCGTTGCAGTCGGCGCGGCGATTCAGGGCGGCGTCCTCGGCGGCGACGTCAAGGATCTGCTGTTGTTGGACGTCACTCCCCTTTCTCTCGGTATCGAGACCCTGGGCGGCGTGTTCAACAAGATCATCGAGCGCAACACCACCATCCCCGTATCCAAGAGCCAGACCTACACGACCGCGGCAGACGGTCAGACCTCGGTAGAGATCCACGTTCTGCAGGGCGAGCGCGAAATGGCGGCAAGCAATACCACGCTGGGCAGATTCGTTCTGGACGGTATTTCTCCCGCACCCCGCGGCGTTCCGCGGATCGAGGTCACCTTTGACATCGACGCCAACGGCATCGTCAACGTTACCGCAAAGGACAAGGGCACGGGCAAGGAACAGCACATCACCAT
>JAFQII010000270.1 GCA_017397605.1 Clostridia bacterium | reverse complement strand
GCAGGGAAATTGATGCCTCCGCGTGCCCCGTAGTCCTGATGGGCGACTTTAACGTTACGCCCGACAATCCCGTGCTGTTGCCGATCAGAGAGCGTCTGTATGATACCGAAGATGCGTTCCGTACCAAGGACTTGCTGTCGTTCCCGTCGGACAAGCCGACCGAGAAGATCGACTATATTTTTACATCCAAAGAGATCAAAACTACGTTTGCGACCTTGCCGCAGATGATCGTTTCAGATCACCGCCCGTTGTTTGCAACCGTAGAGATTCCCGAATAAGAAACAAGCCGCAGGATGCTTCTGCGGCTTTTTCACGCCTTCGACATGTTTCGCATATCTTACTGTTGGAGGTGAAAAACCATATGTCTATGTTTGGTTGCGATTGCTCCTGCCGTTGCAGCTGCACGCTTTGGGCGATCATCGCAAGTGCGGTCATCGGTGTCGTTGCGGCATTTTTGCAGATGGCGGGGCTGATCAATGTCACGCCCGCGTTTTTGTGGGTCTTGCTCGGAATTGCAGTCGTCTATCTCGCTGTTCTGGTCGTGGCAACAGCCGTGAATCAGGGAGCGGCAGGCTGTGGCTGTAAATGCGCGGTGCTAAACGCATTGCTTGCGGGAATTTTGATCACAGCGTTGTTTTCGGTTGTTCTGCTGGCGTTCGGTGTAACTGCGGGAAGCGTTGTCAGTGCCATTCTCGTCGGTCTGCTTTTGATTGGGCTTTCGCTGACTCTCACGAGCTCCGCGTGCCTTGTCAAATGCTTTGCGAATTGCGGAAATTGAGTTTGCGATTCCGCCCGAGTCTTTCGGGCGGAATTTTTTTGCAAAAGTGGATTTTTCTTTCAAAAAGGTCTTGCTTTTTTCAAAAAACTGTGCTATAATACAACCCGTTATGAGAAACGACGCCGGTGTGATGGAATGGCAGACGTGACGGACTCAAAATCCGTTGGTAGCGATACCGTGTGGGTTCAAGTCCCACCACCGGCACCATAATACCTACCCTTATTTGATACGTTTCGTTCAGCAAGGGTAGGTGTTTTTCTTATTACTTGCATATGAATATTGTCTGTGGTATATTTAGAATAAGCAGTAGAGAATCAGGAGGCGATTCCTTTGGCGGAAATGTTAAAATACCCGATTCTTCTTGTCCATGGTATGGGTTTCCGTGATAACAAATATGTTGGCTATTGGGGAAGAATTCCTGAGGCACTTCAGAAAATGGGGTGCAAGATTTATTTCGGGACCCAGGACAGCAATGCTGATATCGAAACGAATGGCAGACATTTAGCGGAACGAATAAACCAGATCATTCAGGAAACCGGCGCAGAGAGAGTGAACATTATTGCGCATTCAAAAGGCGGATTAGATAGTCGCTATGCCATTTCTTCTTTAAATATGGGAGAAAAGATAGCTTCTTTAACTACAATTTCTACACCGCATCATGGATCTAAAACAATCGATAAGCTGATGCGTCTGCCGCATTGGTTGATTAAGTTTGTGTGCTTTTTTGTGGATTGTTGGTTTCGGCTACTGGGCGATAAGAAGCCGAATACATATAAAGTGCTGTGCGCATTCACCACGGATGCAGCAAAAGATTTTAATATCCAAAATCCTAATTGTGCCAATGTGCTGTACCAAAGCTATGCGTTTGTAATGAAAAAACCATCCAGTGATGTTTTTATGTGGCTTCCTTATCTTGTGGTAAGAAGTATCGAAGGAGAAAACGACGGCCTTCTCGCTCCTGCATCCGTAGAATGGGGCATCTTCAAAGGTATTTACCGGGGAGTCGGCAACAGAGGTATCTCCCACTGTGATGAAATCGATATGCGCCGTAAGCCCTTATCTAAAAAAATTGGCAATGGCGTATCGGATATAGTGGATGTATATAGAGAGATTGTGCTTGGTCTTACAGCAAATGGCTTGTAATCTATGGGAAACAGAATGCATGGTTTTCTGTATATTCTGCAGCCTAATAGATGCAACGCTTCGCCAATATGCGTTGCATTGTATCAAATTGTGCAGTATATGCCAGTAAAAAAGCACTTGCAATTGCAAGTGCTTTTTTTCAACGAAATTCGCCTTCGGCGAGTGAAATATGGCTTCGCCATGTGAAATAGCTACGCTGTGAAATATTTGCTACGCAAATGTAAAGAGACGAATTTTTATTTCACTCAATTTATTTCTTGCATTTCTCTGCAAATCGTGCTATACTGCAAAGCAGGAGGTGGGTATGATGGTCAGAGAAGCGAGAGAGGCTGATCTGCAGTCGCTTTTGGAATTGTATACCCATTTGCATGAGACGGAGATTCCGCCCATGACAGAACATCTGCGACAGGTATGGAAAGAGATCTTGCAGGACAAAAACCACCATATGATTGTGTACGAAAAAGACGGTGAGGTCGTATCCTCCTGCGTTTGCGTGATTGTCCCCAATTTGACGCGCAGTGTTCGTCCCTATGCATTAATCGAGAATGTTGTTACGCATGAAAAACACCGCGGGAACGGATACGCAAGTGCATGTTTGGCATATGCTAGTTCGATCGCGCAGCGCGAGAATTGCTACAAAATGATGCTTTTGACCGGCTCCAAGGAAGAAAAAACGCTGGACTTTTACCGTGCGTCCGGCTATAACAGCACGGATAAAACAGCATTTATCAAGTGGCTGGACTAAAAAATTGTTTGTTTTTAAATAAATTATTCATATTCGGTTTCATTTTTGCATGTATACTATTACATGCAAAAACGATGGTACAACCGTGAAAAATCGGAGAAAAGGAGATTGTTCTATGAGAATTTGTGTATATGGCGCGGCATCGCCGACGATCGATCCCGAGTATATTCAAAAGGTTGAGGAGCTGGGCAGGGAAATGGTTGCGCGCGGTCACTCGTTGGTGTTTGGCGGCGGCGGAAACGGCGTCATGGGTGCGGCGGCACGCGGTGTTCGTGATGCGGGCGGACATATTCTGGGCGTGATCCCCAAGTTTTTTGATCAAGAAAATGTAGAGGCACTGTGTGACTTTTGTGACGAGCTGATTCAGCCCGATACCATGCGTCAGCGCAAGCAGATCATGGAGGATAACTCGGATGCATTTATTGTTGCACCGGGCGGAATCGGTACGTTTGAGGAATTTTTTGAGATCCTCACGCTCAAACAGCTTTGCCGACACAACAAACCGATTGTGGTTTATAACATCAAGGGCTACTATAACGAGTTGAATGCAATGATGCAGTGCTCGATCGAAAAAAACTTTATCCGCAAAAATTGTTTGGAATTGTATCAAACCACAGATGATTTGCAGGAACTCTTTTCGCTGCTTGAAAATCCCACCGGAAAGACGCTCAGCGTCAAGGAACTTAAAGACGGCTAAACCGAAACAAAAACGGAACTGCTCTAAACGCAGCTCCGTTTGTTTTTTTATTGGTTTTTTTGTAAAAATCGTGCTTTTCTTCTTGCATTATTTATAAAACTGTATTATAATAAAATGAATGCTTTTGGGAGAGGAGGCTTGTTGATGAAGGATATTTGCATCTTTAAACGCGTGGAGAAAAAATACCGTATTTCTCTTGCGAAACGCGATGCATTGCTTTCTGCAATCGGCAAGTACCTGATTCCCGATGCGCATGGCAAAAGCACGGTGTGCAGTTTATACCTCGACACACCCGATCATTTGTTGATCCGTAATTCGATCACGGCGGTATCCTACAAGGAAAAACTCCGATTGCGCAGCTACGGTATTCCGCATGAAGATACCAAGGTGTTTTTGGAACTGAAAAAGAAGTACAAGGGTGTTGTTTATAAGCGCCGCGTCTCTATGTCGCTTGCGGAAGCGGAGCAGTATTTGTACGGCGGAGTCACAACCGAGGACTCACAGATCATGCGCGAAATTGATTATGCCATGCAGTTTTACCGTCATCCCAAGCCTGCGATGATGATCGCGTGCGAGCGTGAGGCGTATTACGTGACGGACTTGCCCAACCTTCGCTTGACCTTTGATACGGCGATTCGTTACCGCGAGTACGGTCTTACGATGGGGGATGGGTTAACTTCGTCGCACGGCGCAGACGGAACCAAGATCATATCTGACGACACGGTTCTTTTGGAGATCAAAACGGACGGCGCAATGCCGCTGTGGCTCTCGCGTGCGCTGTCGGAGCTTGAGATTTATCCGTCCTCATTTTCCAAATACGGTACTGCTTATTTACAAACATTGACGCAAAAAGGAGAACAATATCATGCCTGCAATTCTTGACACTGTGCTCGGTACACAAAATACCGTTCTTGCATTTTTACTTTGTCTGGCTACCGCATTGGTTTGCGGCGTTCTTTCCGCGCTTGCCGCATCGTACCGCGCGCATACGACCAAAAGCTTTTTGGTCTCGCTGATTTTGTTGCCGATGATCGTGTCGACTGTCATTATGATGGTCAACGGCAACGTCGGTACGGGTGTTGCTGTCATGGGTGCTTTCTCGCTGGTGCGTTTCCGTTCCGTCCCCGGCAAGGCAAAGGATATCGCAACGATCTTTTTGGCGATGACCGCAGGTCTTGCTTGCGCGGCAGGGTATATTGTGATCGCTCTGCTGTTTACTGCAATTATTTGTGCCGTGATCGTTGTATTGGCACACGTTCCGATGGGCGCACAGCGCGTGATGGATCTGCAGATTACCGTTCCCGAAACATTACATATCGCAGATGCGTTTGGCGATATCTTTGAGACTTACACCAAGTCCTGCCGTTTGGTTCGTACCAAAACCGCCAACATGGGCAGTCTGTATAAGCTATTTTATAAAGTGCAGATGAAGGACAAAACCCAAGTGCAGGAAATGATCGACGCGCTCCGCGTCCGCAACGGCAACCTCGAAATTTCTCTTGCAGAGGCAGAAGACAGCATCGAGGAGCTTTGATTCGCTATCAATTTGAGGTGTCCGCATGGAAAACGAACAGAAACAAATCTATATTGTTCTCAGCCAGACGGGCACGGTTCTTTCCCGCTTGCTGCATACGGTGACCAAAAAAGAGTTCAATCATTCTTCCGTCAGTCTCAACCGTGAGCTGACAAGAATGTACTCGTTTGGCAGACGCAATGCGTACAACCCGTTTTGGGCGGGATATGTCAAGGAGTCGCCGTATTTTGGTACGTTCAAGCGCTTTCCGAAAACCAACATTGCCGTCATCGAACTGCAGGTGGATGCACAGACCTACGAGGCGGTTGCTGCTCATCTGGAAGAAATGTATACGCGACACAAAAAACTCCGCTATGACATTCTCGGGTTGTTGATTGCCGCGTTTGGAATCCGTTTCAAACGCAAGAACTATTACTATTGCTCCGATTTTGTCAAAGAGGTGCTTGTCACCAACAAGATTAACGGCGCAGAACAGCTTGGCAAGATCGTGCACCCGGTGGATTTTCTCTCGCTTCCCGGCGCAACGGTCGTTTATCGCGGCAGACTTTGTGACCTGTCGCCCAATATTCAAAATTCCTTGTAGAGATTATAAGGAATTTTTTGTTTTCAATCGTATAAGGGAATGAAAGGGGACATGCCTCATGGATCACGGAGCGCTCCTGTACCGCCGTTTCCTTGATGGGGAAGAACAAGCCTTTGATGAACTGCTGCAGATGTTCAGAGAGCCTCTCACGCTGTTCCTCTGCCGTTATGTCGGTGATTACCACACAGCAGAGGATCTTTCGATCGATGCTTTCACATGGTTGCTTGTGCATCCTCGTCACTACAATTTCAAAACACCGTTCAAAACCTACCTGTTTATGATAGGTCGGTCCCGTGCGCTCGATTTTTGCAAACACCGCGCAAAAATCACGTTTACAGACCTTGAAGAAGTGCAGGCAACCGATCCCGACACGCCCGAAACTCTGCTTGTAAAGGACGAACGCATGCAGATACTTTACCGCGCGATCGCGAGCTTGCCTGCAGAGCAAGCGGCTGTCATTCATCTGGTATATTTTGAAGATCAATCCTACGAGCAAGTCGCGCGTGTCTTACATAAGAGCAAAAAGCAGATCGACAATCTGCTGTACCGCGCCAAAAAGGAACTGCGCGAGATGCTCGGAGAAGAGGGGAGAACACTGCTGTGAGAACGCAAGAAGAATACAAAGCGGAGGTATTGCGCCGCGCAGAACAATGCCGCAAGGAACGAAAAAAGAACCGCAGGCGCATCGTGATGGCCTGCATGTGCATGCTTTTGGTGTGCGGTGCGGGGTATGTTTCTCTGCCCCGATCTGACGTCTATGACCTCCATTTATATCAAACAGAATGGCCCGAGTTGTACGACTGGCTGACGCCTCCGGACGAGCCGGTAGACCCGAACATCGGAACAGGGGGGATGCTATCGTCGATGGGTGACATTCTGCCGCCTGCGTCCAATACCTATGGAGAACAAACGATAACAATTATCGGTGTGCAAATCTCCGAAGTGTATGACGGAACGGAGCCAATTGTATTGACGCAACGGAACGAAATCAAAAAGCTATGTGATTTTTTGCAAACCGCGATCAATATGTGTCCGGCAGACGGCGAGTTGATTGACGGAAAATCGTATGAAATTCGTTTTCTTGCCGAGACCGAAGAGAAATACAGCCTGTTGCTGCTGGGTAACCGCTTGATCGGGCACGGACAAAACGACCCGGTCTTTTTGTCAGAAAAAATGCTCGAAAAATTCAAACGGTTGATCGGCGAGTGACCGGTCGGAAAGGAGACTAAAAAGTGAAAAATCCTATAGTATATTTGCCTCTTCTGCTTTTACTTTCTGTATGTCTCGCTTCGTGCAAAATACAGAATGACGAGAACTTGAAAACAGAATCCTTTGTCGTACTCTACGTTCGAGAGGGGAGCTTTGTTGCAGCGAGTTCAACTCCGGGGAATAAAGAGTACACGTTGATTCTTTATCCCGATGCGTTAAATAAACTGTGCAGTAGTGATACAGTCTATGTTACCTATCCCACGGATGCTCGTGTTGTTTTGGGTGGCTCCGAAACAGTAGAGGATCGTTCTTATGGTGGAGAAGTAACTTATCGATGGTCGGACACAATCCAAACTGTCACAAGTATTGAGATCAAAGAACAACCTCCCATGGTCGCTTACAAGCCTGTCATCTACCTTTATCCCACCGTGCCGACAGAGTGCTCCGTCAAGGTCACGCTTGACGGAAAGCTGACCTGCACCTATCCCGTGCACGGCGCGGACGGATGGCAGAATTTTATCGCACACCCCGACGGAACGCTGACGTTTCCGGACGGCAAGTCTTATTACTGCCTGTACTGGGAAGGCGAGCTGGACTTAAAACCCAACTTTTCCACAGGTTTTTGTGTCAAAGGGGAAGACACCGCCGCATTTTTGGAAGATGTTCTTGCCCAACAAGGCTTGAACGAACGCGAGGCGAATGAGTTTATCATCTATTGGTTGCCCAGACTGCAGGAAAACCCCTACAACCTGTTTTCGTTTAAAACAGATCTCTATACCTCACTCGCAGAACTTTCGATTACACCTGCCCCAGACTGCCTCCTGCGCGTGTATATGACTGCTGTGCCGTCTGATACATATATGGAGCTCACGCCGCAAACCTTTGAACCGTTCGAAAGAAAAGGCTTTACCGTCGTCGAGTGGGGCGGCACGATGATAGAAGAATAAAAGCTGTTAAAAAGGACTGCTCTTGTCGAGCAGTCCTTTCTGTCTCTATACAAAACACTCTGCATACTTTTCGTTTTTGCGCAGTTCGGTGAGAAATTCCTCCGAATAACCTTCGAGCTTTGTTTGCAGATAGTCGCTTGCGACCGGGTGCGGCTGTTTGCGGTTGGAATATGAGTATTTGAGATGAGCGACCAACGGCGCGGTATAGACGCAATCCTCTTGCATGACTTTTTTGTACGCCGTAAAGTGATCAAACCCCTTGTCAAAATACATCAACGCTTTGTCGCGGTCCTTGCAGAATTTCTCTGCATGGTACGAAATCTGAAAGCACAGCATGCTGATGTCAAAATGCCAGTGTCCGCAACGTCCATCGGAAAAAACAGTTTCGTACAGACCCAAAACCGATTCAAACACCTGCAAACAATATGCAGAGGAATATAGCTTCGGCTGTCTGTAAATCGCATCCTGCACGGCATCTCCCAGATTGTTGATCAAAGATAGAATACGCAACCCTTGGTAATGCGCTTTTTCGGTACCGTTGGCAGCAAGCGGCAAAAGCATTTCTCTGCTGATTCTGACGGAATGCTGTTTGCACGCAAGCTGCTTTGCTTTTTCGTATTCGCCGAGTCTGCCATGGAGATAAATTGACCGATAGATGGCGTTCTCGCGGTCTTCTTCTGTTGTACTGACGTTTATCAGCTTTTCGGAGACCAGCAGTGCTTCTCTCCAATACTCGTTTTTGGCATTATGCTCCGCATCCTCGACAATGGCGCCGTCCTCCAGCTTGGCTCTTGCACCGTGTTTTTTCCATCCGACATAAAACAACGCCTCCGCAAGCCTTGACAAAAACCTCGGTTCGTTGGGGAATTCCGCCAAAGCTGTGCGCAATGTTTCGATACATGCTTCAAATTCTTCCGCCGGGTCGCCTTCTTTCAACGAAAGACCGTTTCTCCTGAGCAACGCATCGGTTTTGTGCAAAATATCTTCGATCTTGCTTTCGCGATCTGCGCTGTAGCCAAATAATTCGTCGATCGAAATGTGAAAATAATTTGCGATAGCGGGGATAAACTCCATGTCGGGATACCCGCCGTTTGACTCCCAACGCGAAACAGCCTGCGAGGTGACGCCGAGTGCATCGGCAAGCATTTCCTGCGTGCGTTCGTCGCGTTGACGGAGCTCGCGTATTTTTTGACCTAAATTCAGTTGCATAGGTAGCTCCTTTCAATCATTGTTGTATCACCGGTGTGACTACAGTATAGCAGATTCTACGTGAAAATCAATGATCAATTCATTGTTGGGCATCCAATGAATCGTTGAGCCTGCTTTCCAAAGCCATAGGATCGATTTGCAACGCTTTGCAGATTTTGATCACCACATCAAACGAAGCGCCGCCGATGTCTCGGGACAACAGCGTCATCAAGGTGCTGTAGGGGATATCTGCGTGAATCGCAAACTGTCTCAGACTTGTATAACGGTCCAGAATCAGATTGCGCAGTAACAACTCCCGGTTCATCTCGGCTCCTCGACCACTGTGACGGTCACGCCTTGCTCTTCCAGTGCAAGAATCTGATCTTCAGCGCAGTCCCAGTCAGTAATCACTTCGTCAAATGCTTCGGCATCACAAACCTTGACAAACGCGTCCGCGCCGATCTTGGTGCTCGGCATCAAAAGATAACGTCTGCGGCTGTTTTGGATGACCGTCCGCTGGAATGACGCCGTTTCGTCTGTTCCGTTGGATAGCCCGAACGATGCTGTCAAGCCGGCGCCTGTGATCAAACAAAGGTCAAAGTGAAGCTTGCTGACAAACGTATTTGCCATGCTGTCGACAATGGAGCCGCTTGCGCGCATCTTTCCGCCTGCCATATATACGTCAATGTTCTCAAAAGACCGAAGCTTTTTGCCAATCTCCACAGAGTTGATGACCAAGGTATAGCGGATGTCCTGCGGCAAAAAAGATAACATGATGTACCCAAACGATCCGCCCGAGAGATAGATCACATCGTTTTCGTGGATCAAT
>JAFQII010000269.1 GCA_017397605.1 Clostridia bacterium | reverse complement strand
ATGGGACAGAATATATAGTCGGGAAGTTTTGTTACATTGCCGCCTACATAAACCGTTACACCTTCGCTGAATTTTCCGATGTTTCCAAACACTTCAATATGGTCGTCATAGCGAGTCCCTCCAAACGCAAGCTCTTTAACCACATCGTAGTGCAGTTCTGTTACGCTCGTACAGTTGTAGAATGCACAATCTCCGATTGATATGACGTTTTTGGGAATTGTAATACTCGTCAATCCGGTACAACCGTAAAACGCATAAGAATCAATTGTGGCAACGTATTGTGGTATCGAAACACTCGTGATGCTTGTTTGATTCTTAAATGCGGAGTTTCCTATTGAAACAACCACATTTTCATTTATTTTCTCCGGAATAACGACCTCGCCACCTGCACCGTTATATCCGGTAATCGTCGCTTGGTTTCCTGATACAGTGTACACAAAATCCCCAAAAGACTCTGCCTCTGTGTGCAAAAAAGACGTGCCGCATAACACAAACACAGCACCGAGAATAATCAAAAAAGGTATTACTCTCTTCATTATTACCAATCTCCTTTTTCTTTTTCTTTCATTATAGTACAAATATTTACTAAAGTCAAGAGTAAATATCTTTACTATGTTAAACTTCTCAAAAAGGGAATATACTACCCAAAAAAGGAGTTTTGCATGGAAAACATCGTACCTTACCTCAAGCGGATGCGCGATTTGCGCGAAGATCACGACATGACACAGCAGGCGGTTGCGGACTATCTCGGCACGTCGCAAACGATGTACGCGCGGTACGAGCGCGGGGCAAACGAGCTGCCGATCCGCCACTTGATCAGGCTGTGTCAGCTTTACAGCGTGAGTGCGGATTATTTTCTCGGTTTGGACTGACGCGCTCTTGACATTTCGCGCGTGGTTTTGTATAATAAAAACACCCTCAAAAAAGGAGTGTGTTTACACATGAAAAAAGTATTGTATCTGTTTTTGATCCTTTCGGTTTTGCTGGTCGGCTGTGCGACCGACACGGTTGATGAAAGTTCCGCACCCGTTTCTGCCGAATCCGTCAGCTCCGAAGCGGAAAGCTCCGCCGAAGAGACATCATCCGAAGAAAGTGTACCGAATTTTATGGAAACTGCACCGAACGTCATCTCCACCCTTGACTACGAAAACACGGGAAAAATGGGCGATCAGGACGGGCCTGCGTTTGCGGTCTATTCCAACATCGGCTACACGGGCGCGTCCGCGATCATGGATGTCGAAAACATGGAGATCGACACCGTGATGAAAGGCGGCAAGTTCATCAACGCGTACTGCTTCTTTGGCGTGGACGTGTATGACGACAGCGGAACGTGGTGGCAAAACTGCGTCGACGTAGGTCTTTGCTGGTCGGGCAGATACGGCGGATGGCATCTTTTTTACAACATGTACGAGCCGCTCAATGAAGGCACGCCGACTTGGTATGAGTCACGGATCAAGCTTCCCAAGGACGATATCTACGAGATGTCCATGACGATCACCGAGGACAACTACGCAACCTTGACGATCAAGGGACAAAAAACAGGAAAAACCGACTCCGTTACGCTGGAGGTCAAAGGTGCACGCGCCGACGGCAAAAACACCGCGATGCTGTTTAACGTTGCGTTGGACTACCCGCCCGATACCAAGGTCGACCGCGAGGGCAACCCCTGCGAGGACTGGACGGAAATCACGCTGGCAAACTCCGACAAGGGGCTGTTTTTCCGCAATTTCCACGTGTGGGATCTCAAGCTGTACAAAGGCGAAACCGCATCCGACTGGACGGACGACCTTTCGAGCGCGGTCAGCATCTGGCCCGACAAGGCGGTGGAAGGATTTGACTACTCCCCCACGCAGGTCGGCTTGTTTGGCGGCACGGAATACGTGATCGATCTGGACATGAACAGAGAGTAAGTACAACAAAAGAATACGACAAAGGGGTGCTTCTGAAAAAGAAACACCCCTTTAAAAATCCCGAGACGGCAGTCTCGGGATTGAAAAGTTTTTGGGGATTCAAAATTTGCAGAGGTTTCCAAAGGGACAGCATCCCTTTGGCTTATTTTTTTACTCCTCCCGATACGCTTTGACCAGTTTTTCTTTGGCAAACAAGTACGTGTCGTCGTAGACGGAGTGCGTCAGCTTATTGTCCGAGCAGAACGCGGAATAGAAGTCCTTTCCGCCCTGGTAGTACATCTTGATCGAATGCATAAAGCCCGTCTCCGCGCCCGCTTCGAGGTAGTTTTTGTACTTATGCACGTCAAACGGATCGTGGATGCCCGCGATCTCCATCTCGTAGCAGAGCCCAAACTTTTTGCACAGGTCGGCGTTGTCGTAGAGGCGCTGTTTCTTGGCATCCTTGTGGAACGCGTAGTTCGGCTGCATGCACGCCACGTCAAAGCCGTGCGACTTCCATTCGTCGTAGCCCCACGCCTGATAGTACGGAATCCAGATCAGCTTATAGCCCAGACTGCGTACGTAATCGCCTGCGTATCGGATCAGCTCCAGTTCCATCGGGTCGTTGTAGCTGACCTGCTCCTCAAACCAATAAAAACCGATCAGCTCCGTGTAGGGGCGTTCTTTTTGTTTGTAGCGCAGAATTTGCTCGTCGATCATCCATTTGATCGCCTTTTTGCGGTCTTCGATGCACGCAAAATTCTCGTCGATGCCGTCGCCGTCCAAGTCGCCGAATTTTTCGGGGAATTCGCCGTACTCGGGCTTGGTGTGGAAGATCGAGAAGAACAGCTTGACCTTGTAATCGACGCCGAGCGTCTCGCTCACCTTTTTTGCCGCCGCGTCGGCCGCGTCGACGTTTTTGCCCTCGGCAAAGGTGTTGTCGATGTAATATTTCCAGCCATCCGCCGACTTGTACTGTGCGGAATACGTAAAGCGGGAGAACGGCAAAAACAGCGCGCTGTCAAAGAACGTGTCTTTGATCTCGCCGTCCTTGATGTAGCCGAGGTAGGGCAGCATCTGTTCCTCGGTGAAATAGCCTGCGTTTTGATTCTCAAACGTCTCGGGCATGCAGTTGTACGCCAAAAAGACGTTGTGCACGCCGCAAAGCTCGTCGTAGGTCGGATAGCGGTCGACCACGCGCTCGTCGCCCTTGGATGCAAAGCCGTCGTCTTCGATCACCGATGCGCCGTCAAGCACGGTTTTGCCGTAGAGGGAGACGGATTCCACCCACATGTGCGCATGCACGTCAAAATCAAAGCGGATCCACGATGCGCGGTAGGTTTTATCCAGCGTCACGTCCAGCGGAACCATGCAATGGTCGCTCTCGGACTCAAAAATGCGCTTGGTAAAAACGCGTTTCCACTCCTTGCCGTTTTCGGACAGGTGCACGTCCATGCGGTAGGGCAAAAAGATGCCCACCTCGCGCTGTTTTAACATCACGACCGAAAATGCATCCACTGCGGAAAGATTGTTCAGCTTGTAATAAATGCTGCGTCCCGTTCCGCCCGTAAAGTGGGTAAACGCGGGATCCTTGAAATCAAGCTCCGCATGCGTGACGCCGTTTGTCAAGGTGTATGCGTCATCGGGGGTGTTGAAATGCGTCGTGCAGTATACCTCCGCAATCGGCGCGTCGCTTTCCACGCCGTACAGCGGAACGCCTGCCAACAGATCTCTGCGCTCGGCGCACGGAATTTCTGCGATCGGTGCACTTCCCGACGGTTTTTCAAAAGGTGTGTAGTAGCTCATTTTTGGTACTCTCCTTGTTTTTGTGCTTACGCTTGCATGATACCACATCATGCAAAGCAGAACAAGGGGCATGGTACACAAAGATATTTTTTATTTTTGTGCAGGGTGATGTTTTTTTGCTTTTTTTCGGATCGCAAAGACCAAGACACCCGCGATCGCAAGCGCGGCAAGCCCGCCGATCAGAAGGTATTTGCCGATACCGCCCTTTTGACCGTTTGCTTCGTCCGTGCTTTCTGCCGCAGACACGGTTGACTCAGCGGTACTGCTTTCTGTTTCGCTCTCGGGGGAAGAGACCGCATCTGCGGAGAGATAGGTTTCTTTGTAATACTCGCTGTTCAAAAAGATATCGTACATGTTCAGCATCGCGCCCGCTTCGGAGTTATAAAAAGGATAGCCGTATCCGCTCGGTTGGAAACGCGACTTGATCACCTGGATATAGATCTCCAAACGCTCATAGTCCTGCATCTTTGCAGCCACGCCCGAAATGGACGCCCACGGGAATGCATCGCCCGTTTTGAGCACGTGCCAGCCCTGCAGTCTCGTTCCGAAATGGCTGTTGAAATCGGCATACAGCTTTTGCGCACGCTCGCTTTCCGGCTCGATCAGCCCGTAAGAGATCGCAAACAACTGCGCCGTCGCATCGGGATAGAACACGTCGAGGTCGATCTTCCCAGGTGCTTTGCCGTCGGCAAACACGTAGGGATAGTACGCGCCGAGCTCGTCGGACCAAAGGTGCGTTTCGATCGCGTTTTTGACCGTCCCGGAAAGTTCCTGCAGTTCTTTTGCCGCCGCTTGGTCGCCGTAGAGCTCGTCAAACAGCTTGGCGCCCGCAACCAGTCCGTCATACACCTCGCAGTTGTCCATCAGGTAGCAAACCATGTAATTCGGCTTTGCGCCCGTCAGCCCGAGCGCGGGAACGTAGGTCGATTTGAGCGCACCGACGATGCGCAAAACATCGTCTTTTTTGTCTTTCAGCAAGTCGCCGCCGTAATTTTTGTAATACTCATACAGCACGCGCAGAAAGCAAGCCGCGTACGAGTCTGTGGAGTCGTAGTCATTGGGGTTTTCGGACGGATTGTCGGTGTATTTGTGCTCGTTGAGCTTGCGGACGGTCACTTCGATGATGTGCTCACTGTCCGCGGGATCGACAAAGCAATAGTAGTCATAGACCGTGCCGTCCACACCGTTGAGATCGGTCGTTTTGTCATTGAGATGCGCAAAATACCAATCGATAAAACGTTCTGCCGCCTCTTTTGCCCCATCGGGCGAGGTTTTGAGCGCGCCGAGAATCGCCAGCTCCGAGAAATACGGGACGATTTTGCCCGCAGGCCACCGGGTGTAAACCTCGGGCGTAACGCCGTCGATCGTCTCCAGCCCCTGCGTCGAAAAGTTTGAAACGGATGGCTCGTTCATCGGAAACGCGCCGTTTGGCAACACAAGCGCATTGATGTAAGCGGTCAGATCGACCACCTGCTCTTCTGCAATATCTTTGATTGTCATACTTGCACTCACTCCCGTAAAAGGCACTGCCGAACATACGGCTGCCAAAATGATCGCAATGATTCTGATTGCTGTCTTTCTCACGCGTATCTCTCCTTGCTTTCGGTATGGTTCAAGTATACCACCGCAAAGGGATTTTGTCAATAAAAAAAGCACACGGCTTTGACGAACCGTGTGCTCTTGTTTTTTCCCCGAAAACGAAGTTTTCGGCATCAAATTCTTTGAAGATTTTTAAGAAACTTTCTTTTAAGAAAGTTTCTTAAACGTCCCCCTTCTTATCTTTCCTCGCGGAAATACGGCAAGCCGAGGGATGCAGGGCCTTGGTTTTCCTTGTTTTTGCGGAGGTTGACCACGATCAGAACGAGGATCGTAATGACGTACGGCAGCATCTGCACGATGTCCGTCGAAATCACGATGCCCATCTGCGGCAGGTAGGATTCTGCCCAGTAGCACACGCCGAAGACAACCGCGCCCCAAAGCAGATTGATCGGTTTCCACAGCGCAAAAATAACGAGCGCAACCGCAAGCCAGCCAAACGCTTCGATTGCGGGAACATCTGCGGTCGCCCAAGCGCCGCTCTTAAACTCCATGACGCAGAAGATGCCCGCCATGCCGATAAGGCCCGAGCCGACACATGCCGCCGCGTATTTGTAGCCGGTGACGTTGATGCCCGCCGCATCTGCCGTGCCGGGGTTTTCGCCCACGGCGCGCAGGTTGAGACCGGCACGCGTGCGGTACAAAAAGATCATCATACCCACGATCAAAGCGATCGTCGCATACACCATAAACCCGTAGGAGAACAGGATGTCCGAGACGTAGCCGAGCTTGTCCGACAAAAACGGAATCTTGGCAGTCAGAACATCATACGCCTCCTGACAGCGGACGTTGCCGCTTTCGGACTTGATAAAATAGACCGACAAAAATTCTGCCAGACCGCAGCCGAACATCGTCATCACCAAACCGACGACGTTTTGGTTGATGCGCAGGGAGATCGTAAAGAAGCCAAACAGCACACCCATAAACGTCGCCGCAACAAACGATACGCCCAGCGCCAGCAAAATGATGATCGCCGCGTTGGGATCTTCGGTAGAATTGCAGTAATAGAATACGGAGATAAAGCCCGCCGCCGCGCCGACACACATCGTACCGGGCGTACCGAGGTTCAAGGAGCCCGATTTTTCGATCAGAAGCTCGCCGAGAGATGCCAGCATGATAAATGCCGCAAAGCGGATCGCCTGCTGTAACCAACCAATCAGAATGTCAACTGTCATGCCGCCTGCACCTCCTTATCTTTTTTGCGAAACATCAGTTTGTAGTTGATAAAGAATTCACTGCCGATGATCAACAGCAGCATTGCGCCGACCATGACATCCGCCGCAGAGGACGAAAAGCCGCGCATGCCGTAGGTGTTTGCCATCAAAGCCGAGCCTTTTTCCAGCGCGACGATCAGCAGAGAGACGCCCGCCATCGTAAAGGTGTTAAACTTAGACAGCCATGCGACGATGATCGCCGTAAAGCCGTAGCCGCTCGCCAGACCCGAGGAGATCGTATGGCTCTGCGAGGAGACGACCAAAAAGCCGCAAAAACCGCAGATCGCACCCGAAAGGATCATGGTGCGCAGAATGACCTTGTTGACGCTGATGCCCGCGTAGCGAGCCATGTTGTGCGATTCGCCCACAACGGAGATCTCGTAGCCCTGCTTGGTCAGCTTGAGGTAGAAGAACATCAAAGTCATAATGACCAGAATGACCACGATAAACCAAAAATCCTCGTTGGTCATCAAACCGTCGGTATCGTTGTCTTTCCAGATCGAGGCAAACCAACCGATCTTGGTGTTTTGGTTGAGAATGCCCAGTGCGGAACGGAATCCGCGCCACTTGTCATAGAAATAGTCGACGACGTTCATGGCGATGTAGTTCATCATCAGGGTAAACAGCGTTTCGTTTGCGTTCATTTTTGCCTTGAAGAACGCGGGCAAAAAGCCCCAGATACCGCCTGCGATGATACTTGCGATGATCATCACCAAAAACAGCACAACCGTCGGGAGCGCGGTGTAATGATACATCACAAACGCCGCCGCCATACCGCCGATCAAAACCTGGCCTTCCGCGCCGATGTTCCAAAACCGCATTTTAAACGCGGGAGAAAGTGCGACCGCGATGCAAAGCAGCTTTGCCGCCGCCTTGAGGGTTGCCCAGATGTAGCTTTCGGAGCCAAACGCGCCTTCCCACATCGTGCTGTAGAACGTGATCGGATCGACGCGTACCATGCACCACACAAAGACGGCGTTCAAAAGCAGTGCGAGTACAAACGCACCGATGCGGTAGCCCCATGCCGCGAGCATCGGCATATTGTCGCGGCGCACGATATGAAAGAGGGGTTCGCGCTTTTTTGTCATTTGGTTGCTCATGCGTTTTCCTCCTTCAAGTTGGTCATCAGGTAGCCGATCTGCTCCTTGGTGGTTTCTTTTGCATCCACAATACCGTTGACTCTGCCGCCGCAAAGCACCAGAATACGGTCGCAAAGCGCCAAGAGAACGTCCAGATCCTCGCCGACAAAGATGACGGCAACACCTTTTTGCTTTTGCTGGTTGAGCAGATGATAAATGGTGTAGGACGCGTTGATATCCAGGCCGCGCACCGCATAAGCGGTCATCAGCACGGCAGGCGAGGACGCGATCTCACGTCCGACCAAGACTTTTTGAATATTACCGCCCGAGAGTCTGCGGACGGGCGTGTTGATGGAGGGTGTGACGACCTCCAGCTCGTCGCGGATCTTTTCGGCAAGCTCCTTGGGCGCTTTGGTCTCCGCAATCAGCGAGCGCCCGTCGCTGTAGCTCTTGAGCATCATGTTGCCCGTCATGCCCATGCTTCCAACCAGACCCATGCCGAGTCGGTCCTCGGGAACGAACGAGAGCGAAATGCCCATGCGCTTGATCTGCTTGGGAGACTTGCCGAGCAAGGACTCGCGCTTGCCTTTGGGATCATCGTACAGAATTTCGCTGCCCTCTTCGACCTTTTGCAGACCTGCAACGGCTTCCAAAAGCTCTTTTTGTCCACAGCCCGAAATGCCTGCGATGCCGAGAATTTCGCCGCCGTAGGCGTCAAACGAAACATCGGTCAGCACCTGCGTGCCCTCGCTGTTAAACGCGTTGACATGCTGTACCTGCAGACGGAGCACACGGTCTTTGACCGACGGGCGCTCAATCTCCAGCTCCACCTTTTTGCCGACCATCAATTCGGTCAGCGAAAGCTCGGTCGCGGAAGAGGTGTCTACGGTGTCGATGTATCCGCCCTTGCGCAAAATGGCAACGCGGTCGGAAATCGACAGCACCTCCTGCAGCTTGTGCGTAATGATGATCACGGTCTTGCCCTCGGCACGCATGTTGCGAAGCACCGAGAACAGTTTATCCGCCTCTTGGGGGGTCAGCACGGCAGTCGGCTCGTCCAGAATCAGGATTTCCGCACCGCGGTACAGCGCCTTGACGATTTCCAAGGTCTGTTTTTGAGAGACGGTCATATCATAAACCTTCTGAGAAGGATCGAGTTCAAAGCCATAGGTGGCGCAGATCTCGCGGATGCGTGCTGCAGCTGCGGCAGGGTTATACTTGCCCTCTCCGCGGATACCCAGCAAAACGTTTTCCGTCGCGGTAAACACGTCAACGAGTTTAAAATGCTGGTGGATCATACCGATGCCCAGCTCGTGCGCGTCATGCGGAGAACGGATCGCCGCCTTTTTTCCGCGAATAAAGATCTCGCCGCCGTCGGGATAGTAAATGCCCGACAGCATATTCATCAGCGTGGTCTTGCCGCTGCCGTTTTCGCCCAGCAACGCAAGGATCTCGCCGGAATAGATGTCCATCGTGATATCTTTGTTGGCATAATTGTCGCCAAATGTTTTGGTCACGCCTCGAAACGTGACCGCGGGGGTCATGTTTGTGTTCACAGGAGAAACCTCCGTAGAAAAGATATAAGAAAAAGGAATTGTAGGGGCGGGCATTGCCCGTCCGTGAAGCCAAAAGTCAGAGCCGACCTCGGTTTTTACGAACGCGCGATGCGCGCCCCTACTTGATTATCAGGGGATTATTACTCGGGGATTATTATTTGTTGATCCAGCGGATGCCGTCAATCTGGATGGAGAAGGACGGAGCAGACTGGGTGTGGGACTCGTGGTAGTAGCCGTCAGCAACAACGTTGTTGGTGTCGTATACAAAGTCGCCGTTGGTATCGGTAGCGTATGCCCAGGTAATGTTCTTGCCGCCTACGGTAAAGGTAGAAACGTCAAATACATGGAGCTCGCCGGACTTGATCTTGCCGATAACTTCGTCAACCTTAGCCTGCGTGCCTGCAGCACATGCGGGGCCGAGGTCGGTGATCTTGACAGCATTTTCCTTGTAGCCTGCTGCCCAGTTGGTAGCAACGTTTTCGCCGTTGATCGCCTGGGTCAGAGCGTACTCATAGTAAGCAGCCCAGACGTTGGTAGCGGAAGTAAGCGCAGAGTTGGGCGCAACGTCCAGCATGGAAACGTTGTAACCTACGCAGTAAACTTCTTTGCCCTTGCTGTGAGCTTCTTCTACTGCGGTGGGAGCACCTGCAGAGTCTGCGTGCTGGCTGATGATGACACAGCCGCTGTCAACGAGAGATGCAGCTGCTGCTTTTTCTGCGTCAAAGTTGTACCAGGAGTCGGTAAACTGAACGTCCATGACAACATTGGAAACAACAGACTTGACGCCGAGATAGAACGAGGTGTAACCGGAGATAACCTCTGCAAAGGTGAACGCGCCGACATAACCGATCTTGACGTTTTCGCCGTCGTAGTTCTTGTCGGTCAGCTTGCCGCCATCGATGAGCTCTTTGAGCTTGAGACCTGCAACAACACCTGCAACGTAACGGGACTCAAACACCTTGGTGAATGCGTTGGAGTAGTTGGACAGCTTTTCGGAAGCAGCCTTGTCACCGGTCATTGCGATGAAGTGAATGGTGGGGTTGTCCTTAGCCAGCTGGAGCATGTAGTCCTGATGGCCGTAGGAGTTGGAGATGATGTAGGTACAGCCGTCAGCGATGAGCTGATTTGCATTGGTGGTAACGGAGTCATCTTCTTTTACATGGGTCTTCCAGATGATCTGCTCTTCGCCGATGCCGAGCTTGGAAGCGGCGGTCTTGATGCCGTCGATGTGTGCCTTGGAGTAACCCTCTGCATCGTCGCCGATCAGGATCACGCCGATCTTAACAGCCTTGGGGTCGCCGGTAACCGTACCGGGAACTGCGTTTTCTGCACCCTGTGCAGCGAGTTCTTTGGTGCCTTCGTAGCCGTATGCGGTGGGAGCATCGCCGCCGTCTTCCTTATCGCAGGAAGCGAGAACGCCGACTGCCAGCAGCATCACGCATGCCATAAGCAGGGAAAGGAGTCTTTTCATGGGAAATTACCTCTCTTTGTTTT
>JAFQII010000268.1 GCA_017397605.1 Clostridia bacterium | reverse complement strand
TATAAAACGGGAGCATGACACCATGCTCCCGTTTTTGATGATTGTACAAATAAAGCGATCAGCCGATAAACGCGCCTGCGTCGGTGAGGGTTTTCTGCAGAGTGGAAATATCGACGTCCTTGACATTGCAGTTTGCTTTGAGCGCCAAAGCAGCGGCAGTACCTGCGGCTTCGCCGAGGGTACAAACAATGGGCAAAATACGGATAGATGCTTGTGCCTCGTGCGTTGCGGAAATACATCTGCCCGCGACCAGCAGGTTTTCTGCATTTTTGGGAATCAGCGAGCGGTACGGAATCGTGTAATACTGTCCCTGCGGGAAGAAGTAGTGAGACGTGCCCGAGCCCTCGGGGTTGTGAATGTCAATATCGTAGTTACCCGCAGCGATGCGGTCGGGGTATCTGACACAGTCTTTCATCTCTTCGGCAGAAAGAACGTACTCGCCGTCGATCATACGGCTCTCGCGTACACCCGTCTGAGGTGCAGAATTGACGATATGGCAGTTTTCAAAGCCGGGGATAAATTTGCGAAGGAAGGTATACAGCTCGACAATCTGCTCACGCGCTTCGATATCCGCCTGCGTCAGCTCCCAGCAATCGGTGGGGTTCTTTTTGACAATACGCGTCGCGTTGAGCTGAACGACAGAAGGAATCGGCGTATGGAACACCATGATTTCGGTCATGGGGTTTTTGATATAGCCCTTTTTGTGCTCCTCCTGCCATTTGGGAATGATGGTAGGTTGGATCTCATCAAATTTTTCGGGATCGACGTTACAGATCTGGAAGCAGAGTGTCATGGGCTGGCAAAGCTGGTCGCCCGGTCTGCCGAGACGGTACGGAAAATCAGCAAGCATCGCAACGTCAGCGTCGCCTGTGCAGTCGATATAGTACGATGCCTCAAGCTCTACCAAACCCGATTTGTTGGAAACCGTCACGGAGGTAATACGATCCCCCTCGCGCTTGACGGATGCGGCAACGGAGTTAAACAACAGTTCCACGCCCGATGCAAGCATCATACGGTTGAGCACGATCTTCATCCACTCGGCATTAAATGCATTGTGACGCATCGCGCCAACCTCGCGGAGATTGTCCTCCAGTTCCGCAAAAATACCTCTGGACAGCGGAATCACTTCCCCGGTTTCGGGATTTCTGGTCTTATAAGGCATAAACGGATTGACACCCATCGTGCAGGGAGCGCCGCCAAGCGCGTTAATGCGCTCGACAAGCAAGGTCTTGGCACCGTTTCTTGCCGCAGCAAGCGCCGCGCCGCAGCCTGCAAGTCCACCGCCGATAACGATGACATCATAATGTTTGTTGCTCATATTCTTTCCTTTCGTCAAGTTGCTTGAATAAAATTTATTTGTAATACTCTTCTTTTTTAATCACAAAATTCCGGATAACCAGAATGACAAATCCAACTGCAATCAAGCCGACAATCAGCCAAAATGCCCAGGGTGTCGAAGAAGGCTCCGAAGCATCACTGATTTCGGAAACGGAAGAAGTAAGAAATCGAAATAAACTCATCGGGCAGCTCCTTTTCTGCGTGCATCAAAGTCCGTGCCGCAAAGCGAACCAACTACTTCCCCTGCGATGATCAAACCAACCGCAGACGGAACAAAGGCAAGCGACCCGGGAACGGTTTTGCCGTTTTCATCGACAGCGGATTGCAACGGAAGTTCCTCGGAATAGACGACCTTGAGCGACTTGATGCCGCGCTTGCGCAATTCGGTACGCATCACTTTGGCAAGCGGGCAAACCTTGGTATCGTAGATATCCGCAACACGGAACGCGGTCGGGTCGGTTTTATTCCCCGCGCCCATTGCGCAGATGATCGGCGTATTTGCTTCGTTTGCCTGCATGACAAGTGCGATTTTGCCCGTAACGGTATCAATTGCATCGATCACATAATCGTATGCGGAAAAATCAAACTGCCCTGCTGTTTCGGGCAAATAAAAGGTATCGTACACGTTGACTTTTGTGTCGGGACAGATGTCGGCGATGCGTTCCGCCATGACATGCACCTTCTTTTTGCCGACCGTTGAACGAAGCGCGATGATCTGCCGGTTGAGATTGGAGACGCTGACCGTATCGTGATCAATCAGATCCAGAGTCCCCACGCCGCTGCGCGCCAATGCTTCTGCCGCGTATCCGCCGACACCGCCGATGCCGAAAACAGCAACACGGGAATTGCGCAGACGGCACAATCCGTCTGTACCGAGCAACGCCTCCGTGCGGGAAAAGGTCTCTGTCATACATGCCTCCCAATCTTTCTTTGCAAGAGAAGTATAGCATGTTCTTGCAAGAAATGCAAGATTTTTCTTGACTTTTTCTGTCGTATTGGGTATAATAAGATATCAAAAATGCTAACGGCAGGTATTGATCATGGAACATTTGCACCCGGATATTCTAAAAGTACTGTATTCCGAAGAACAGATCCGCGCTCGCGTCAAAGAGCTCGGCGCACAGCTCACCGCTGATTTTGCAGGGAGCGTCCCCGTCGTCATCGGCATTCTGAAAGGCGCAATCATTTTTTATGCAGATCTTTTGCGTGAATGCGACCTTTCGGCACAGTTGGAGTTTATGATCGTTTCGTCCTACGGCGCGGGTACGTCCTCCGGCAAGCTTGTCTTTAAAAAAGATACCGATGCCAATCTCGAGGGCAGAAACGTTTTGATCGTCGAGGACATCGTCGACAGCGGCAACACATTGTACATGCTCAAGCACGAGCTGGAAAAAAGAGGCCCCAAGTGTGTCAAGATCTGTGCTTT
>JAFQII010000267.1 GCA_017397605.1 Clostridia bacterium | reverse complement strand
ACCACCCGACAAAAAGAAAAGACCGACCCCGCCCGAGCAGATCGCCGCGCGCAAGCGTGCCTGGGAGGAACTGGGGTTTGCATACCAAGAGCCGCCAAAGCAAAAGCGTTCTCACAAAAAACGCCCCGCGGACGGTGAGCCGCCGCATGCAGAAAACCGCCCCGACACGTCGTTTGATTTCAATCTGGACTTCGACGGCAAATCGGTATTCGGCGCCTGCGCCTGCGACGGCAAAACGCTCGTGCTTGCGACGGAAGGCACGTTCGTCAAATACGCCTTGTCCGACCTCGGCGAGATCAAGCTCGTCCGTGCGATCGGCGCGGTTGCAATCGAAACCACCGCCGCAGACGAGGACATTGAGCTTTGCCGTGCGGACATGAGCCTTTGCAGAACGTTTGAAGACAGCGTGATGCGTCTCGAAGCCCTGCGCAAGGGCAACGAGCCCCCCAAAAACGAGCCTCACAAATGCCCCAAGTGCGGCAGACCGTTTCCGCGCGGAAGCCACACCTGCGCACATTGCGCAGACAAAAAGAAACTGTTGGGCAGATTTTTGGGCTTTGCCAAGGGCGACCTCGGCTGGCTTGCGTTGAGCGCGTTGTTTTTGATGCTGACCTCGGGCGTAAGCGTGCTGGTGCCTCAGGTGCAGGCATACATGATCGACCACTATCTCTCCCCTGCCGAAGGCATCGAGGCGGGCACCAAGAGCGGGCTGGCGGCTGTCGTCGGCTTGCTTGCGCTGTGCGGACTGACGATCGCGGCGTTTACGTGGTTGAGAAGAACGATCACCGCCAAGGCGTCCGCAAACATTCTCATCCGCCTGCGCGACGTTTTGTACAAAAAAATCCAATCGCTCTCCCTTGCGGGGCTGTCCAAACGCTCTGCGGGCGAGCTGATCAGCCGTCTTTCCAACGACACCGAGCAGATGCGCCAGTTTTTGGTGTGGCTCGTGCCGGGACTGATGCAGCAATCGGTGACCTTGATCGCCGTTGCATACATTCTCTTTTCGCGCAATTGGCTGTTGACGCTTTCGATCATCGCGCCGATTCCTTTGTTGGTCGTGCTGTTTATGACCGTCAACAAAATGACGCACCGCATTTATCACCGTCAATGGCAGTTGTCCAGCGACACCAACAATATGCTGCACGACACGTTCTCGGGTATCCGGGAGGTCAAGGTGTTTGGCACGGAAAACCGCGAGTACGACCGCTTTGCCAAGATGGCGCGCCGCCTTGCCGAAACAAGCAAGCGCAACGAGCTGATCTGGAACGCGACCGTTCCGTTTTCGGGCTTCCTTTTGGGCATCGGCGAGTTTCTCGTCTTATTCTTTGTCGGTGGGCAGGTTGTGGAAGGTACCGCTACGGTCGGTGATCTGACCGAGTTTATGGCGTACGTCGCCACGCTGTACGAGCCGATCCGTTGGTTTGCGCGCGTGCCGCGTATGTTCGCCAACACCTTCGTCTCCATGTCCAAGATCGCGGAGATGCTGGACGAGGAAGAGCAGATGATCGACGGCACAGCAGAATGCAACCTTGTCGGCGACATCGAATTCCAAAATGCCTCTTTCGGCTACAATCCCCCCGACTACGTGCTCAAAAACCTCTCGCTTTCCATCCACCCGGGCGACTTTGTCGGCTTGGTCGGCAGAAGCGGCGTGGGCAAAACGACGGCGATCAACCTGATCATGCGCATGTACGACATCAACGAAGGCAGTCTTTTGATCGACGGCAAGGACGTGCGCTCCTACGACGCGGCTTCCTACCGCTCGCAGATCGGTGTCGTTCTGCAGGAAACGTACCTCTTCAACGGTACGATCTACAGCAACCTCTCCTACGCCAAGCCCGACGCGACGCGCGATGAGATTTTGCGTGCCGCAAAGCTTGCGGGTGCGCATGCCTTTATTATGAAACTTCCCGACGGCTACAACACCTACGTCGGCGCACGCGGCAACACGCTCTCGGGCGGTGAAAAGCAACGCATCGCCATCGCGCGTGCGATTTTGCGCAATCCCAAGCTGTTGATCCTCGACGAAGCGACTTCCTCTCTGGACACCGAGACGGAAAAACAGATCCAGGACGCGCTCTCCGCACTCTCCAAGGGACGCACGACCGTTGCGATCGCGCACAGGCTCTCCACCCTGCGCAACGCGACCAAGCTCGCCGTCTTTGAAAAAGGCGAGCTCGAGGAGCTCGGCACCCACGAGGAGCTCATGGCAAAAGAAGGCCGCTACTACCGCCTCGTCATGGCACAGCGCGAAATGAACAAGATGTCAAAATAGGGGCATTGAGGCCCCGCCTCAAACTCCGCCTAAGAACCTTTCTTTTGAAAAAGAAAGGTTCTTAGGAATCTCCCAAGAAAACTTATTGCCGAAAACTGACGTTTTCGGGGGAAGGCCATTGTTTTTTCTCCCGAGACGACGGTCTCGGGCAATAGAAGTTTTTGAAGATTCATAAGAAACTTTTTAGGGGAAAGTTTCTTATGCGGGGATCTTAAGGGGCAGTGCCCCTTAAACACTCTTTACGAAACAAAACAAAAAACATAGAAAGGCACGCGGCAGCCCGCCGCGTGAACGGAAATGCGAACATGAGAAATCAAGAAAAAACAATGGACAAGATCGTTGCTTTTTGCAAGGGACGCGGCTTTGTGTTCAGCGGAAGCGAGATCTACGGCGGCTTGGCGAACACGTGGGACTACGGTCCTTTGGGCGTAGAGTTCAAGAACAACGTCAAGGCGGCATGGAAGAAGAAATTTGTGCAGGAGTGTCCGTACAACGTCGGACAGGACTCTGCCATTCTGATGAACCCGCAGGTTTGGGTCGCATCGGGACACGTTACCACCTTTAACGACCCGCTGATCGACTGCAAGGCTTGCAAAATGCGCCACCGCGCGGACAAGCTGATCGAGGACTACAATGCAGAAAACGGCATCACGGACGTTTCCGTCGAGTCCATGTCCAACGAAGATATGGTCGCGTACATCCGCGACAAGGGCGTCACCTGCCCCGGATGCGGCAAGCACGACTTTACCGACATCCGCAAGTTCAACTTGATGTTCAAGACCTTCCAGGGCGTTACGGAAGACAACGCCGCGACGGTCTATCTGCGCCCCGAAACCGCGCAGGGCATCTTTGTCAACTTCAAAAATATCCAGAGAACCACCCGCAAAAAGGTTCCGTTCGGTGTTGCGCAGATCGGTAAATCGTTCCGCAACGAGATCACGCCCGGCAACTTTACGTTCCGTACCCGTGAGTTTGAGCAGATGGAGCTGGAGTTCTTCTGCAAGCCCGGCACGGAGATCGAGTGGTTCAACTACTGGAAGAATTTCTGCCATCAGTGGCTGTTGGATCTCGGCATGAAGGACGAAAACATCCGCACGCGCGACCACGATCCCGCAGAATTGGCATTCTACTCCAACGCGACGACCGACTTTGAGTTTATGTTCCCATTCGGCTGGGGCGAGCTGTGGGGCGTTGCTTCCCGTACCAGCTACGACCTGACGCAGCACCAGAACGTTTCCGGTCAGGACATGACCTATTTTGATGCCGAGACCAACGAGCACTACATTCCTTACGTCGTCGAGCCTTCTTTGGGTTGCGACCGCGTTGCGCTGGCGTTCCTGATCGATGCGTACGACGAGGAGAATCTGGGTACCGAAGAAAAGCCCGACATCCGTACCGTGCTGAGACTGCACCCCGCACTTGCGCCCTATAAGGCGGCAGTCCTGCCTTTGTCCAAAAAGCTTGCAGGTCCCGCGCAGGAGATCTACGCAGATCTGTGCAAGTACTTT
>JAFQII010000266.1 GCA_017397605.1 Clostridia bacterium | reverse complement strand
TGCATCAGCGCCTCGGAATAGTCCGCGCGTCGGTCGCGGTCGTAGGACGCGATCACTTTTTCGTCACACGCACTCTCGATGTCGCGGCAAAGCAATACGTATGCAAGCCACGCAAGCGGATTGAACCAATGCAGGGCGAGCAGACAAAAGCCAAACGGTTTCCAAAGGTGATCTTTGCGGCGGAGATGTGCCCGTTCGTGCGCGAGGACATATTCCATGTCGTGTGCGTCGGTGGCAAACGGCAGATAGATCTTGGGGCGGAAGACACCAAGAACAAACGGCGTGTCGATGTGTTCGCTTTGATATATGTTTTCGCGCAGGAACACGGCGGTCGATACCTTACGCGCAAGCACACGGTAGCTGAACAGCGTATACAGCAGCATCGCGGCAATGCCGACCAGCCAAACCGACGCACCGATTACGAGCGCGATTTGCATGGCATCCGCTCCCCCATCTGTCACGATCGACGGATTGATCGCGTTGTCAATGACAGGAACACCGCTGTCGATCTGCGGCGTGTCGGCAAACGGCGGGTGCATCACAACGGTCTGTCCGCTCGGGATCAGGCTGATCGCGCTTTCGAGCGTAAACGGACAAATCAACCGAAACGCCGCAATGCCCCAAAGGGCGACAGCGATCCATTTGGGCGCTTTTGCAAACAGCATGCGTAACAACAGCACCGCAAGGATCGCCCAACACGCGGAAATGCTCATGTTGACAACCTGCAAAAACAACTCCGTCACGGTTTCTCCCCCTTTCGGTAGCTGTCGATCATGCTCTGCATCGCATCCAGCTCCGCGTCCGTAAAGGTCTGCCGTCTGGAGAACGCGGCGATGAACGCGGGCAAAGAGCCCTCAAAGGTTTTTTCGACCATTTCGTCCAGCTCTGCCGTCTGCACCTGCTCCTTGGTGACAAGTGCGGTGACGACGGTGTTTTCGTTTTTGAGCACGCCGCGCTCGGAAAGCCGCTTGATGACCGTGTAGGTCGTGGTGGGCTTCCAGCCCAGTTTTTCCTTGCAGAGTGCGGCAAGCTCGCCGCTTTTGATCGGCTCGTGCGCCCACAAAAGCAGACAGAAGCGGTATTCGCTTTCAAAAATTTTCGGTGTTTTCATGTTTTCCCTCTTTCTGCTCTAACCCGTTAGAGCATATAAACTCTAACACATTAGAGTGTATTTGTCAAGAGCTTTTGCAAAAAAAGGATGTGCCGGTGGCACATCCTAAAAATGTTATGCTTTTTTGCGCTTGCGGAGCAGATACTCGTCGAGTTTTTCCTTGATGTTGTCGGGAATCTCGCGCGAGACGGGACAAAGCGCGGCGTTTGCCATGCGGGACGCAAATGCGGTGATAAACGCAATGTCCTTTTGCATCTGCGAGGTTTTCATCACCTTGACGGTGTCGTAGCTGTTGTGGATCGGCGCAAGGTCGCGTCCTGCTGCGCGCGCAAACGAAACGGCGGGAACGCCTTTGTCCGCAAACGGCGTGGAGTCGCTGGAATACACATCCTGGTACGCCTTGATCTGAAAACCGAGTTCGTCCCCGAGGTAGGAAAGATAATGCACCAATTTCATCTCGCTTGTTGCGCAAGCAATAAATTTGCCCATGATACAGCCGATCATGTCGAGGTTGATGCAGAGTGCAACGTCCTTGAGCTCGTCTGCGTGCATTTCGCAATATGCCTTGGAGCCGAGCAGTCCGCGTTCTTCACTGCCGCAGAAGATAAAGCGCAGGCTGTAATGCGGTTTGTTGGCGGCAAAATACTCCGCCATGCCCAAAAGCCCGATGCATCCCGACATGTTGTCATAAGCGCCCTGAGAGAGCGAAGTGCTGTCATAATGCGCAGTGAACACGATCTGATCTTCGATCTCGCCTTTTACATCAACGATCACGTTTTGGGAGGTGCCCTTGTATTCGTCCTGCTTCAGAACGATCTTTGCCGTCTTGGCATCACTGTTGACGATCTCGACCGCGTCCTTGGCGTTGATGTTGACGCCGATGATCTTTTCGCCCTTGGACACGTAGGGACGAAGCTCGCGGTGGTCGATGTCACGGTCTGCGTAGTTGACGTTTCCGTCATAGCTGATAAACGCCAACGCGCCGTTTTCCAGCAGGTCGCGGTAACGCCAGTAGCCGAGATAACCGTCAAACAGCACGATCTTGCCTTTGCATCCCGACAGCGAATAACGGTCGCCCTCGGTCAGATAGTAAAGCGGCGCTTCCACCTCGCCCGAACCTGCGCAAAGATAGCCCTTGCAAGGCACTTCCCTGCCATCTACGGTTAAAACAGCCTCGTGTACGGTCGCCATATCGACCTCAAACGATTCGAGATATGCATTCAAGCCCAATTCTTTGCAGACGCTCTGCAAATACTCTGCGGTGCGCAATTCCTCGGAACTGCCGCCCGTGCGCACATACGCGGTATCGGCAAAGATTTTTTCGATCAGTTCAGCTTTCATGTTTTTGATTCCTTTCTATCTTGGCGATCTTCATAAATTGCAAGCCCATCAGAATTTCGGCGACCGTCCAGCCGCTTTCGATACAGCAGGGCGCCCAGCCCACGTCGTGCGGAACGCCGTAGTTTTCCATACGGTCCATATCCATGGCGCGTGTCCACGCACCGTCCAATCGTTTGTCGTCGCTTGTGATCTGGCAGGCAAGCAGGAATTCCGCGATGCCCTGCCATTTCTGCTCAAAAAACGCGTCGCCCGTCACCATATAGGCGTACGCAAAGCCCATGGGCAGCCAGTTGTTGGAGTAGAGCAGATCGACGATCGGATCGCCGTTGTTTGCCACCAACGCGCACTCGCCTCTGTCGTTGCGCGCGCAGGTCGCCTTGTATCCCGTATCCCACTCGGCGTATCCGCCTGCAGGATGCAAAAAACGTCCCAAATCTTCCGTCACGCGGTACAGCCATGCGCGGTGCCGTTCTTCCCCCGTGTACTCGTACAAAAGCGCAAGCGGCAAGATCAGACGGCAAAGTTCTTCCGTCTCGCTGGTCTCGCGCTGTGTATCGGGATAAAGCGCCATGATCGCGGACAATCCCGTTTTGGCGACCTCCGCAAACGATCGATCCGCGCCTGCACGCGCCGCAAGCAACAGCGCCGCGTGGTAATACGCGTTGTAATGTGCGCAGGGCGTTCCGACACCCGCACGCTTCAATTCGTTTCGGCGCGTTTCGTTAAGCTCGATGCAATCCGTACGGAAGACGCGCAAGCCGTCCTCGCCCGTGGTATCGACCAGATAGCGAAGTGCGTCCGTCGCTTGCTCAAAATAGTCCGTTCCGCCGCCGAAATTGCAGGACAGTAAGGTGGGAATGATTGCCCTTGCGACGTCGTCCTGATAGCAGGTTTCCCACGCCTGCTCCGACCAGCGCACCATGCCGCGGTGCGCGCCGTCATGGATTTGCATATAGTCAAAGCAAAACGCTTGCGTGTTTTGAAAAATCGCCTTGCTTTTTTGGTTGCCCGTCGTCAGGTAATCCAGCAAAAACGCACCGCCCGTTTCGCCCGTGCAGTCCGTGCGGATGAGATCTGCACGCAGCTGCGTTCCGTCCCGTGCGGAAATCAGATGCGAAAATCCCTCGCGCACACCGTTTTTGCCCTCGTCGACAAACATATCGGCATCGAAAAACCACCGCAAACCTTTTTGAAATGCATTGTCAAGATCGTTTTGTGCACCGTGCTTGCAAACGGGTGCGGGGAATTCCACCGACATCGGTTTGCCGCAGAAGAACTCCACGATCGCCGCAATCACCTTTTGCCAGCTCTCGCGCGGGGATAGCCTTGTGCGGTTGAAGTTGCACAGACGGAATGAGCTCACCAACGTGTTCCTGTCAAACAGCCAAAGCGCCCATTTGCCGGCACGGAACGCCGCGTCGTCCATTTCGATACGGTCGTGCGCGCAGAGGTAGTCGTGGTAGGTCAAGATCGGCTCTGCGGTCTTTGGAACAAAATAATACGGAATGACCTCGTTGTAATGCCCATCCAGAATATCGCCCTTTTGCAGATCCGCAAACGTGCCGCCGTTTACCAAACGGTGATGCGTCGTGACGGAAGGCTTGTCGGAATACGCGCTCCCGATCGACGAAACAAACTCGCAAAAAACGCGTTTGCCGTTTTCTCTCGCACGTTCCACCGCACAGCGCAGTGCGGCAGGCAACAAAACGGGCTGTTCTTCCGTTCCGCCCAGAATACAGATCGAGTCAAACGCCTCCGCATCCGCGTCACAATGCGCGATCGGACAAACGACCGCGTCGGGGCATTGCCGCAAAAGAAGCTCGCACAAATCATTTGTTTGGTTGGATAAAATCAAAAGACGGTTCATCGTGTTTTGCTCCTTTTCAGTTCCAATGCGAAACCTTGAATTTTTTGCCCATTGCTCGTTCGTTGCGGGTGATGTAGGAATGCTTGCGGCATTTGAGGATCAGTTTTCTGCCGTCCTCGCGGTGGGTAAAGATCGGCTCAAATTTGCCCGTGGAGCGCGCAAGCTCTTTTGCAAGAACCTCGACATACTCTTTCTTTTTGCCGATGATGGAGGGACATGCAAACGAAAGCTCATAATTGTACCGACCGAATACCGTTTTTGCAATCAAAAGATACCTGGGGTTTTCGATCACCGAGAGCATCTCCGTCATGGCGGTATTGAAAATATTTTGATCATGAATGGTCGCGTTGCGCAATTGCAACGAAACAAACATCTCGTTTTTGTCCTTGTACGTATTCACCTTTGCGGCTGAGGAAATCAGATCACACTCACAAAGCGTTTTATACACTGCCTTGCCGAGCGTTTGGATGGATTTTGCGGGATTGCGATGCTGCATATAAATTCTTATGCCGTGATACAGCAAAACGGTCGAGCCTGCCAGCAGCACAATCGCACCGAGCGTCAGCGGAACATGATTATACATCACACTCTTCCAAGCGGACAGCAACGCCGCCTGCATGGCCACGATGCCGATTGCGAGCGCAACGTTCCAGAACGTAAACACGGGGACACGTTTTTCGCACGGGGTTTGGGTTTCGGTGTTTACGGCAAAGCGACCGTCGGCAACCTCGCCGTTCCATTGCCCTTTGACCTCGTCTCGCGCATGCGCCCTCGCGATCATCTCCGCATTGATCTGTTCAATTCCCTGCTGATTGTACGGAGGCTGGATCGCGGTAATGCGTTCTATACCGTTTTCGATCACACCCGTAGTATAGTTGGGTCCCATAAAGGAATCAAAACGGCGTTTGAGGATATCATAATCATAAGAGACGAGCTCGTTTTCGTCGCGTTGGAGATACGCTGCCGCTTTTTTGAGCGCCGTGTCCTGAAACAAATGCGCAGGTTCTACCGTCACAAGATGCCAGATATTTGCAACCTTTTGCGGATTATTTTTGTCGATGCGGATCGCACGGCCGCGCATTTGGTTGGACAGCACAAAGCTGCCCACAAAGCTCGCCAAAATCAGTGTGTTGATACACGGAGAATCCCATCCCTCGCCAAGCAAGGATTTTGTTCCGACAAGAATAGTGATCTTACCTTGCTCAAACAGCTTGCCCACATACGCTACCGAATGATGCGTCGAACCCGCAAACGTGGCAACACAATACTCTGTGTCGGGAATCTCCTCTTTTTTGTGCTTTACATCCGAAAGATCGATGTCTTTTGGCAAAATTACAAGGGAACCCGAGAGCACGCCGATCGGAACATCCGCATGCTCACGGCGCAAGGTCTCAAAAATGCTGACCACATTGACGGACGGAAACTCTTTTTCTGTTGCGATCATAGAGAGGTTTTCTTTTTTGATATAATCGGTCAGAATGAGCATGCGCAACCGACTGCCCATGGCGGAGATCTCACTCGACGCGATTTGACTGATGCTACGCAGTTTGCCGACAGAAGAAATCAACGTGCGTTTGAGCTGCGCATTGAGGTCAAGCGAGACCTTTCGCTTTTCGTAGCATGCGTGCTCTTTGAGAACGGACACAATTTGGGACTTTTGTTCCTCGGTGAGCATTTCTCCAAGGAGCAAAAACTGCAACGCGTTTTCCGCATACTGCACGTCAAACGGCGGCAGACCTCTTTTTGCCGTCAGCTCTTTGATCAGCTTTTTGTCGATCGCAAAGCCAAAATACCGCAGTAATGTCAGCACTGCGATA
>JAFQII010000265.1 GCA_017397605.1 Clostridia bacterium | reverse complement strand
TGCAGAGCGCAGAAATACCAAGGATAGCCGCAAACAAAGCGCCGCCGAGTCCGAGCGTATTTCCGCACTCTACGCCGAAATACCCCATGAACTCTCCAAAATTCAATTGGTCCATTCCGAATGCATCCGTGAATGCGCCCATATTTGCAAACATGTCGCTGAGTTCGCTCATTTGCGTGCTCATTTGTGGGTAGATCAAAACACAGATGCCAAGCATAAATGCCAAGGCGGCAGACCATACCAGCAAAGTGACACGGTTTTGTTTCCATTCGTGCATGAGTAAAATCATACCGATGCCCCCTTTTGATAATAATGCAAAAAGATCTCATCCAACGTCGGATCGTGGATTTGGATATCCTCAAACGATAGCGAAGCCAACAACTGCATCATAACTTTTTGGTTCCCGTTATACAAAAAGCGAACGGTATTGCCATCCCAAACGATATCATGCATCTCTGCAGTCGAATCAAACGGCAATACACCCTTGAGCGTGATGCGTTTGACCCCGCTGTGACTGAGCTTTTCGACGCTGTCACTGATCAACAAGCGCCCTTCGCGGATGACGGCGGCGTGAGAGCAATGCTGTTCAACCTCCGATAGAATGTGAGAGGACAAGAAGATGGTCGCGCCGTCCTTATGACGTTCTTTCAGAATGGAAAAGAATTCCTTTTGCATCAAAGGGTCCAGTCCGCTTGTCGGCTCGTCAAAAATACAAATGGACGGCTTATGCTGTAATGCGCATACAATACCAACCTTTTTTCGGTTGCCAAACGACAAGTCAGAGATTTTGCGCGAAGCATCGAGGTCTAATCGCTCGCACAGACGCTTTGCTTCAGCATTGCAATCAGATTTGCGTAATTTTGCGGATAATGCAAGCAGGTCACCAACCCGCATCCCGGGATAAAACAGGCAATCGGACGACAGATAGCCGATTTGTGAGAGTGCGCTGACCTTATCTTTGGCGGTATCCTTGCCCATGATCTGTGCAGAACCGCTTGACGGCGAAAGGAACCCAAGCAGTGTACGGATCAAAGTGCTTTTGCCTGCACCGTTGGGGCCGATGAATCCGAAAAAGTCTCCTTGCGGAACCGTGAGATCGACATCGACGATTCCGCGCGCCTTGCCGTAGTATTTTGTCAGGGCGTTTGTCTCGATTGCAAACACTTATTTCACCTTTCCTTTCAGCGCTTCATAAAGCGCTCTCGTCTGCTCTGCGCTTTCCAAAGCGACCGCGATCGTTTTCCCGTCCGAAACCAAAACGGTGCACACATCGCTTTTGGTGTATCCGTAGAGGGTGTAGGTGCCGAATGCGTCGTTTTTGAACCAACCCAAGCTCAATTTCGGCGTACCAAATCCGTTGACTCGTTCTCCCGCATCAAACGATTCGACCAATTCCAAACGTTCGATTTTGTCATATTGGATCGTCGTACCGCTTCGGTAGGGCGCATCGATCGTAAGCGTATCCTCGCCGACCGTCGTGTTGATATCACCCGTAAACAAGGTTATCAAGCAAAGCACAACGACCGAGACAATCAAAATGACCATAAGCAAGGTGCGGGTTTTTGAGTGTTTTTCAAAAGTGTATACCACACCCTCGTGCAGGTGCTTGCGGTACAAACGATAGGAATATACGGTCGGGATGATCACATTGGCAAGAATCAGTCCGATTGCAACGAACGGAAATACAATACTCGGCAAAAATGCTGTCAGCAAGGTCAAAACGCCGCAGACAACACCGATTTTTCCGCCGAGACGATGCGTTTTGTTCCAGTTCTCTTCGTTTGCAAGCGTCCAGCGAAGCTTGATTCCCAGCGTGCGGTTTTGCTTGCATTTGGGAAGATAGTTGCCGATCACGATAAACACTGCGCCGAGCAGGATGCAAACATACGCAAACGTATTCATCCCGACGTCCAACGCACTCGCATACATTATCCCGCTGACAAAGATCGATATGACGGGCATGATCCAAAAAATCATTTCAAACGCCTTGCGGCTTTGCCCTTCTTGCTTTTTGTCGCAAAACGTGATGATCATGCAAAGCCAATGCACCGCCAGCAAAATGAGCGGAAAGCCGATGACGGCAAATAACGGAGAACCCCAACCGTCCGCTTCTCCCGACGGTCCCCAGTGAACGGCTATTTTCTCGGGGAGCTCGTTCCACAAGATCAAACCGAACAGGGAAGGCAATAGGATGAGAACCGAGGAGATCAAGAGCCTCCATTTGTATTTGATGAGTTTTTCTTTCATTCGTTTTCTCCTTTCAACTGTGTGATCCATAGCATGATTTCTTCCAGCACGGACGCGTTTAGCTCATAAAAAATAAACTTTCCCTCGCGCGTGTCGCGGATCAGATCCGCATCTTTGAGCACCGAGAGATGTCTCGAGATCGATGCACCGGTTACATCAAAATGCGATACAATGTCGCCTGCGCTCATCCGTCCGTCTTTCAAGAGATACAAGATCTCTCGCCGGATGGGATCGGACAATGCGCGCATTGTTTGTTGCAAACCCATTGAAATTCCCTTTCGTTTAACATTTAACCTAATTGTTAAATGTATTGTAGCATATCAAAAATGATTTGTCAATAGGGGAATCAAAAAACTTGAAAAAATAAATCACTTATGGTATAATGCCCCCAAGAAAAAGTATGAGGAACGTTTATGAAACTATACGATATCTCTCAAGAGGTTTTTTCCTGCAACGTTTATCCCGGCGATCCTGTGCCGCAGAAACAAGTGCTTGCATCAATCGGTGACGGCGATCTTTACAATTTGACAGCGTTTTCAATGTGCGCACATAACGGAACGCATCTTGACGCACCGTATCATTTTTTGCAGGACGGCAAAACGATCGACACGCTTCCGTTGGAAAAAACCGTCGGTTATGCGTATCTGACGTTTTTTGACGGAATTCTTCGCGCCGACGATGCCCGCTGTATTTTGCAAAATGCGATGCGTGCAAATCCCGAATCCGCCGGACGCATTTTGATTGGCGGGGAGGCGGTGATATCCGCCGATGCTGCCCGTGTGTTTGCGGATGCAAAGATCGATTTGCTTGGCAACGAGTCTCAAACGGTCGGACCTGAGGATGCGCCCATGGAGGTGCACAAAATCCTGCTCGCCTCCGAAACGGTTTTGCTGGAAGGCGTACGCTTGTCTCACGTACCCGAAGGTGTTTGTTTCTTATTTGCCGCACCGCTCTTGCTGGCAGGCGCTGACGGTGCGCCGTGCCGTGCTGTCATCATACGATAAACAAAGCTCCCTGTTTTCAAGGGAGCTTTTTTGATGTCTTATTTCTTTTTGGGCTTTTTGATCTTGTTGAGATCGGCGTTCATGTCGAGGAGTTCTTCTTTGGTAAACTCGATGTTTGCCATGCCCATCATAGTGGTCAGACGAAGCACCGTAAAGCTGCCCATCATTTCCATCATGCCGCCTGCCTGAAAATCGATGTCAAAGCCGCCGGATTTGCCGCCCTCGCCTTTTTTTGCTGCATCCATCTTCTTTTTGATCTTCAAACCGACACCGGCAAACCAAAGCTTGCCGCGGACGGTCTCCATGATGTCGCCCATTTTGTCATTGAGGGAGAAATATCCTTCGGGGGATTCGATATCAAACCAGTTGAGGATCGCACCTTTTTCGACCAGAACGTAGTCCATATTGCGTTCACTGACCTTGCGGATTTTGCCCTCGTCGGTGAATTCGCCCGCTTTGGCAACGATCGTGGATTCGCCGACGTTTTGGACGTCGAAGTAGAAGAAATGGTCCTCCGCCGTCTTTTTGCCGATGATCTCACCGTTGACAAACAACTCGACCTCGGGCAGGTTGGAATACACGGTGACCTTGGTTACGTCTTCGACTCTGTCGACGTATCTCTTGCCGCAGAGATGCACAAACGGATCGTCGGAGAGCCATGCCTTGTATGCGTAGAACGCGTCTTTTTTGTATTTGCGGTCAAAGGTGACCAGACCCTTGTGGTTCTGACCGTTTTCGCCGCCTTCGGCTCTTGCGTCCGCGCCGAAGTCAAACATGTTCCAAACATGGGTTGCCCACATATATCTTCTGGTAAAGAGCTGTTTGATCAGTTCTTCGTGGTAATATGCCTGATACTCTTCGGTGTAGTCACCCTGCTGAGGATTGGAGGTGTGCCAGTTGAGCGCTTCGCATCCGTACTCGGAGCAGCCGATCGGAATCGAGGGGTGCATTTTGTGGAACTTGTCAAACCAAGGTCCGTTCATGTGCGTTTCACCGCCGTACCAACCGAAGTAGTGGTTGTAGGAGACAACGTCGGGGATCTGCAGATACGGATCATCCATTTTACACATCGAAACGGATGCGATGGTCGTCAGTCTCGTTTTGTCCATTTCGTGACAGAGGTCATTGAGGATGCGGTGGTTTTCCAGCAGATCTTCGCTCGAGCCTGCGATCGAAATCTCATTGGAGAGTCCCCAAACGACGATGGAGGGGTGGTTGTAGTTCTGAGCAACCAGTTCTTTCATCTGTGAAACGGTATTATCACGACCGGTGGGCATGTGTTTGGAAATATAGGGGATTTCTGCCCAGATGACAAGGCCGCGTTTGTCGCAGAGGTCATAGAAGTACTGATCATGCTGATAGTGCGCCAAACGAATCGTCGTCGCGCCGACTTCGCAGATCAGGTCCATGTCTTCCTTGTGGTGCTCGGGCAAAAGCGCATTGCCGACGCCCCATCTGTCCTGATGGCGGGAGACGCCGCGCAGGGGATATTCCTCTCCGTTGAGAATAAAACCTCTGTCGGGATCGATCACAAACGAACGGCAACCGAAACGGTTGCAAACGTTATCGATCACTTCGCCGCCCTCGACGATCTCAACTTCACAGCAGTACAGATACGGATCCTTGCGTCCGTGCCATAGATGAACATCCTTGATCACAAAGTTGGCTTTGCTCTCGGTCGTTTCGATCTTGTCCAGCTCTTTTTCCTCGCGGTCGTAAATGGTGTAGACGAGTTTTTGACCGTCTTTGAGATTCTTGACATAAGCCTCAACCTCGACAGTTGCATCCTTGCCGTTGACGGCGGGCGTGATTTTGATGCCGGGCGCGCCGTAATAGTCAAGATCAAAATGCGCATCGTTGACACAGATCAGATTGACGTTGCGGTAGATGCCGCCGTAGAACGTAAAGTCAGCCATCTGCGGGTAAACCGTTTCGTTGGGGGAGTTGTCCACGATGACTGCGATCTCGGTCTCGTCCGTCAGGTATTTGGTGATATCCACCCTCCATGTGGAGTAACCGCCGTGGTGCGTTGCCAGTTTTGTGCCGCCTACGTACAGATCAGCGGAAGAGTTGGTACCGCGGAACTCAATATAATACAAATCGGCTTGGGGCAGATCTGCTTTTTTGAGAGTCTTTTTATAAAGACAAGAGCCGCGAAAATAATCGTTTCCGCCGTCCTGGCCGTCGATAGCGTTCCAGGAGTGGGGAAGAGTGACAGGTTCGCCTTGGTTTGCGCCGATATCGGCGGAGCCCTTGACAAACAGCCAGCCTTCGTTCAGATTCAAAATGTGTCTCACGATATGGATCCTTTCAATTCTTTTTTATTATTATTATAACAGATATTTTTTAATTCCGTGTGAACAGTTCTCAAAAAATGGCGTCCGACGGTATAAAAACAATCGGACGCCGTAGCATTTAAAAATTAAGCGGTTTCGACCTCTGCGGGAACGTCTTTTTTGAGGTCTTCTGTCATCTGCGCAACCGTCTTTTTGTCAAGGTTGTAGATCAGAGCAAGACCGATAAACTGTACAACGGCGCTGAACAGGTACAAACCTGCTACGAGCCAACACATGTAGGACGCAGTCTCAAACGACTGACCGATTGTGCCGAGTTTTTCGTTGTAGCCGAGAACGCCCATTAACAGCAGCACGATGGACGGGCCGACGCCCTGCGCAAGCTTGCGGAAGAAGGAGTGGATCGAGTAAACGGTGCCTTCCTCACGCGTGCCGAACTTCCACTCGTTGTAGTCGATTGCATCGCCCATCATTGCCCACGATACACATGTGTAGACACCCATGCCGATACCAAAGAGGACAAGACCGATCATATAAACGGGAAGTGCGAGGTTCATCGGAACCATGGGGAATACGAGCATGATAATGCCGCCGAGAATGGAAATGATTGTACCGACGACAGACGCTTCTTTTTTGCCGTACTTACCGACGATCTTTTTGATAAACGGCATAAAGATAAACATAGGCAGGAAACCGATGATCTGAACCAGACCGGACATGGAAGCCTGACCGAAATAGGTTGCAAACATGATCGTGTTTGCGGTGGTTGCGGACTGCATGCCCAGGAACATACCCATAGCCGCTACGGTTGCACCGACTGCGGGACGGTTTTTGAGGAAGTTGCCGAACGCTTTGATGAAGTTAAACTTTCCGCCGCCCTCACCTGCTTTGACGGAGTTCTCGTCAACACGGACGGTGATCTTCTTGATCATAAACATAAATGCGATAAAGCCGAGAACGCCCATGATCAGCGCCGCCCAGAACACTCTGTCGCCAAGCAGGATCTCGACCTGCTTGCCGGTTGCGGGGTTGAGGACCTTGTCGCCGATCTCGTATGCCTTGCCCGTCAAGGGGTCGGAGAGGAACTGCGTCTTATCAAATCCGTCGGGGATCTCGATTCTGTTCAAGAAATCGGTCGTACCGTCGTAGGTGACCTTTTGCCAGATCAGCATGGGAAGTACGATACCGGGGATCATACCGCCGACCATCGAGCCGATGGAACGCCAGGTGGAAAGCTCCGCCTGCTCGATCTTGTTATCGGTAACGAGGTTGAGCATTGAGCCGTAAGGAACGTTTGCAACCGTGTAGCAAGCATCCCAGATCACGTAGCCCACGATAAACAGGATCGCTTTGAGCCAGACTGCCGCGTTGGGTACGGGAATAAATACCAGTGCTCCCGCCACAAGCAGACCGCAGGCGCCGATAAAGATGTAGGTCTTGAATTTGCCCATTTTGTATTTTCTTCTGTCTGCGTCGATCAGTGCGCCGATCATCGGGTCGTTGACTGCGTCCCAAATCTGGACGAGCAGAAGCAGAATGGAGAGCAGGCCTGTTTCCATCATCATGTAGACAAGCCAGAATGTCTGTACAGTGCCCTTAAGTGCAAAACTCATGTTGCATCCAAAGTCACCTGCCGCATACGCGACTTTGTCGCGCATGCCAAACTTGCGCTTGCCGTTTGCGTCAAGATTTTGTGCTTTTTTCATGGTTGCATTCCTCTTTTCTGTATTGATTATAGGACAAAATGCTTATGAATATAGTATAAAACATTTTGCCAAATATCGTGAGTAATTTTTTTGTGCATTTTTGTATTATTTTTATGTCTTCTCTAAAATTGCTGTTGCAATTAGACAAAAATGGTGGTATAATATCATCTGGGATTAGAGGGTTTTGCGCAGAATACGAGACGGGAGGTGGCAAAACAGACGTGAGATACGAGCATGAGCTTGGTCTTCTGTGTGATACGCTCAAACGGTGCCGCGTGCCGGCAGCGGTTGTTTTGCCGTTTGAGCCGATTGACAGAGTCATCGATTTTACCTTGCGCGATATGCTTTCTGCTTCTCTTGCGGAAAAGCCGACTATTCAGAATTATCTCGGGACGATTGCTCCCTGTACCATGTACAGATATACCGATGAGATGCATCTATGTTATATTTATCTGCGTCTTTCGGGCGCCGCAGATTCGTCTTTGCTTTTTGTCGGTCCGTTTTTGTCAGAACCGCTGTCGGCGCGACAGCTTTTGGAGTTGGGAGAACGTGTCGGTGCTCCGCCGAAGATGCAGAAGTCTTTTGAGAATTTCTATGCCAATATCCCGGTCTTGCGAGAAGGTGCGTCCGTGTTTGTATTACTTGACACCTTTTGCGAGCACATTTGGGGGAGTCCTTCGTTTGCAATTTCAAACGTCAACTCCAAAGACGGTATTCAAGCGCCTTCGATCCGCGCGTCAGCGGCATCCGACGGCTTTGACGAAACGCTGCTTCATATCAAAACGATGGAGCTTCGGTATAAATTTGAAAATGAGTTGATGCGCGCCGTTTCGCTCGGACAGCTTCATAAAGAAAAACTGATGCTGGAATCTTTTTCCGACGAGATGTTTGAAAAACGCGTCTCCGATCCTTTGCGCAATGCCAAAAATTACTCGGTTATTATGAATACGCTTTTGCGCAAGGCAGCAGAGCAGGGAGGCGTTCATCCCGTTTATATTGATAAGCTGTCTTCGGAGTTTGCGCATCGGATCGAGCATATGAGCGAGCTGACGCAGAACACACCGTTGATGCGGGAGATGTTTTGCTCCTATTGCAAACTTGTGCGTAAACATGCGATCCGCAATTTCTCGCAAATGATTCAAAAAACGATTCTTTTGATCGAAAGCGATCTTTCGACAAATCTATCCTTGAGCATGCTTGCGAAGCAACAGAGCGTCAGTCCTTCGTACTTGTCGACTCTGTTTAAAAAAGAAACCGGCAAAACGGTGTCGGAGTACATCCGTGAAAAGCGAATTCAATACGCCGCAAGTCTGTTGGGATCTACGCATTTGCAAGTACAGACCGTTGCTTTGCATTGCGGGATTATGGATGTGCAGTATTTTTCCAAGCTTTTTAAAAAACAAATGGGTGTTACGCCCAAAGAATACCGCGAAAATATAAGAGCACAGCGTTAAAATCTTTCGATATGTACAGAAGGAGACAGAGAGATGCAGACTTTTTTGAAAGATGATTTTCTTTTGCATACCGATACGGCACGCGCGCTCTATACTGAGTATGCCGCAAAGATGCCGATCATCGACTATCACTGCCATGTCAGTCCCAAAGAGATCTATGAGGACAAACGTTTTGCCAATATTACCGAGGTCTGGCTCGGCGGCGACCATTACAAATGGCGTTTGATGCGTTCCAACGGTGTAGATGAGTATTATATCACAGGTGACGCCGATCCTTATGAGAAGTTCTGCAAATTTGCCGAGCTGTTGCCCAAGGCGATCGGCAACCCGATGTACCATTGGTGCCATCTGGAGCTCAAAAACTATTTTGGCTACAACGGCGTGCTGAACGCCGAAACCGCCCCCGAGGTCTGGCAGCTTTGCAATGCAAAGTTGCAACAGGAAAACATGAGTGCCCGCGGCATCATCAGGCAAAGCAATGTTGTGTTTATCGGAACAACGGACGATCCCGTCGATTCGCTGGAGTATCACAAGCTTTTGGCGGAAGACAAGACCATGACGGCGGCAGTTGCGCCCTCGTTCCGCCCCGATAAGGCGCTGAACATCGACAAAGCGGGCTGGAAGGAATATATCCGTACGCTTTCCGAAGTGTCCGGCGTCGATATTACCGACCTTGCAAGTCTCAAAGCGGCGCTCGGCAAGCGTATCGATTATTTTGCGGCAAACGGTTGCCGCGCCAGTGATCACGGGCTTGACCGTATGGTATATGCCGAAGCGGGCGAGCAAGAGATCAACGCGCTGATTGCACGCGGCTTGGCGGGCGAAATGCTGACGGCAGACGAGGCAGAACCGCTCAAAACGGAGCTTCTGGCATTTTGCGCAGGTGAATACGTCCGTGTCGGCTGGGTGATGCAGTTGCATTACAATTGTTTGCGCAATCCCAATTCCGCAATGCTTGAGCGTCTCGGACCGGACACCGGCTTTGACTGCATCGGACCCGATAACGGAAGTGCCAAGCTTGCAAAACTGCTTGACCGACTCAACCGCGAGCAAAAACTTCCGCGTACGATTCTTTACAGCCTTGATGCATCGGACAATGCGTTTTTGGATACGCTCATCGGTGCGTTTCAGGGAACGGAGGTTGCGGGCAAGCTGCAGCACGGCAGTGCGTGGTGGTTTAACGACAACAAGCAGGGCATGCGCGATCAACTCATCAGCCTTGCCAACCTCAGCCTGCTCGGTAATTTTGTCGGCATGCTGACCGACTCGCGCAGTTTTCTCAGTTATACGAGACACGAGTATTTCCGCCGTATTCTTTGCGCACTCATCGGCGAGTGGGTGGAAAACGGCGAGTACCCCGATGACAAAAAAACGCTCGGCGTGCTTGTCGAGGATATTTGCTACCGCAATGCAAAACGTTATTTTGGAATATAAAATGCCGAAAGGAGTTCATATATGTCAATGAAAATGTGTTTTCGTTGGTACGGAGAGGGAAATGACCGAATCAGCCTTTCCGATATCAAGCAAATCCCCGGTGTTGACGGCATCGTCTGGGCATTGCATCACAAAATGCCGGGCGAAATCTGGGAGGTAGAGGAGATTGCCGAGGTCAAGCGTCAGCTTGACGAG
>JAFQII010000264.1 GCA_017397605.1 Clostridia bacterium | reverse complement strand
TTACACGGCGTCGCCGCAGACCAAATCGACCAAATACGAGCAATGCATTCCGACCCTGGTCGCGGTGGAAGAGAGCGACGAGATCGACGGACTGCTGCTTTTGATCAACACGATCGGCGGGGACGTGGAAGCGGGGCTTGCGATCGCGGAGCTGATCTCGGGGATGAAAAAGCCGACCGTCTCGCTGGTGCTGGGCGGCGGACATTCCATCGGTGTGCCGCTGGCGGTTTCGGCAAAAAAGTCGTTTATCGTTCCGAGTGCGACGATGACGTTACACCCCGTCCGCATGAACGGTCTGGTCATCGGCGTTCCGCAGACCTTTGCGCATTTTGCCAAGATGCAGGACCGCATCATCGATTTTATCGTGCGCAACTCGCGTGCAAAAGGGGAGCGCATCCGCGAGTTGATGCTTTCCACCGACGAAATGACCACCGACATCGGCACGATCGTCGACGGAGCCGAAGCGGTAGCAATGGGGCTGATCGACGCGGTCGGCGGACTTCGTGACGCGCTGGGGGCGCTCAAGGAAATGATTAAGGAAAACGGCTGAAACGGCGGGCTGAGTCATTGACTCAGCTCTTTTTTGCGTTTTTATGCACTCCGACAGCCCCCATGCATCCGAACTTGCAAAGCGGTCAAAGCATTTTTTTGCAAAAACCCCTTGACAAACAATGTCTATTATGATAGACTGTCAGTGACAAACAAAACAGACAAGGAGAACAAAAGAAAATGAAACAGACACCCAAGGTTTTTGAGAGCGAGTACCGTTTTTGCCTGATTATGTGGGCAAACGAGCCGATCACGTGCGCCAAGATTTCGGTGCTTTGCAAGGAAAAGCTGGACTGGTCGCGCACCACGACTTACACGGTGATCAAGCGTCTGCGCGAGCGCGGCGTGCTGAAGGTCGAAAAGTCCGTTGTCAGCTCGATCGTCTCCAAGGACGAGATTCAGCTTGCGGAGCTGGACGAATTGATGGAAAAACGTTTTGAAGGCTCTCTGCCTGCGTTTATCGCGGCGTTTGCCAAGCATCAGAAGCTGTCCGACAAGGATGTGGAGGAGATCCAAAAGATCATCGAGCACGAAGGGGAATAACGCACACATCCGCCCGTTTTTTGGGGGGATCAGAGGGAACATGGCATGTCACAGTTTTTGACACATTTGATATACAGCAGTTTTTCGGCGGCGGTTCTGATCTTGGCGGTGCTGATCGTTCGGTTGATTGTGGCAAAAAGAGCGCCGCGGTGGATCGTTTGCCTGCTTTGGGGGATGGTCGGGGTGCGGCTGCTGATTCCGTTTTCGATCGAGAGCGAGCTCTCGATTTTGCCCGAGATCGGGCTGTCCGTGCAGGAAGAAAGCCGTACGGAAAGCGCTGCGGAATCGGAAGAAAGCTCTGCGGGGGAAATCTCCGAAGGGTCTTTTGGGGAGAGCATCACGGTGTCCGACGAATCGGTTTCTGACACAGAATCGGCGGAGCAATCGCAAGAATCGAGCGGTGCGCCGTCCGTTCCGTCCGATGAAAGCGAGGAGATTTCCGACGAGACCATCGACGAAAGCTCCCGTGAGGAGTCGACGCCGCGTGAGGAGACAAGCGAGGAAACAAGCGACGAGTCGACCGTTTCGGTGCCTGTGGGTGTCGAAAGCGAAACGACCTCCGACACGGAAAGCGTCACGGGGGAGCATTCCGATGCGGAAAGCACCGAGGGGGATGTTTCCGAGGACTCGCAGGACGGCGGCGTGGATGTCGGCAAGCTCGCGCAGGGCATCTGGCTTTGCGGGGCGCTGGCGTTGGTGCTTTATGCGGGGATCCATTACGTCATGCTGTATCGCCGTGTGGCGGTGTTTGCGCCTGCAGGGGAAGGTGTACGCCGCTGTGAGCGGATCGACATGCCGTTTGTTTTGGGCGTGTTCCGTCCGCGCGTGTATCTGCCTTACGGGCTGGATGCGGAATCGGAGAAGTACATCATCGCGCACGAGCGTGCGCACATCCGCCGTTTTGACCACGTGACCAAGATCGCCGCGTTTGCGGCGTTGGCGCTGCATTGGTTTAACCCCGCTGTTTGGCTGGCGTTTGTGCTGTTCTGCCGCGACATCGAGTACGCGTGTGACGAAAAGGTCGTGCGCACCCTCTCGCCCGAGGAGCGAAAGAAGTATGCGAGTGCGTTGCTTTTGGCGAGCATCAAAAAGTAACACCTCTTTTGCAAAACGTAACAACAAGAAAGGAGAAAAAACATGACAAATCAAGTGCTGTACGTCTTATTTGCCTGCTTTTTGGCAGGGGCTGCGGCGATCGCGGTGCTGTATGTCCGCTTGCTGTTCGGCAAGCGTGATGCGTTTGCGGTCTGTTCCGTGGCGCTGGGGGAAGTCGGTGTCAAGTCACGCGTCAAAAAGACGATGTCCTACAAAAAACCGACGCTTTGGGTGATCGTCGCATGCCTGTTGCTGTGCGCGATCCTTGCCGTGCTTTTTCTCACCGACCCCAAAAAGAGTGATATGCCGTCCGGCGGGAGTACGGAAAAATCAGAAACTACGGAACTCTCGGAAACCTCGGAAACTGTTCCGATGGGGACGCCGCTCGGTGAAGGGTATTATCTGTACGGCGAGTACGAAAACGAATTGACCTTTGCAGAGGTCAGCAAGCAGTTGGAAACGTTGGGGTATAGCGTGAAGTATTTGGAAAATTTACCCCCCGAGATGACGTTTGAAGGCGAAAAAGTTTGCGGCGCAGTCAAGGATGGACACGTGTGCATGTATATTTTGACATGCGATACCGCAGAGCTCGCAAAAGAAGCCTATACATATTGGATGTCTTATAAGTTTGGAAAAATTGAGCATTCGCTCCAAAACGAACCGTTTTTCTTTGCACAGTCTGTTGTTCGTATCGGAAACACGGTCTATGCGATCATGGACCGCGAGGAAGTTCCGGAAGAACTGTTTGGCATATTCGATATTCCGTTGCCTGCACCCACTCCGCTTTATAGCGGCGGTGTGACCAAAGCGGATTTTGAGTTGGAATTTGATGAGGTGCTTGCGAAGGCAGAGGCGTTGGGGTATATCGTATATTCATCCGATAGCATGTATCAAAAAGCTTTCCGTGAGCACAAGCGATTGGTTTCGCCCGAATATGACGCGTATTTTTATCTATGCCGCTTGATCGATCTCGAAACGGCGGATTCCGAACATATGGATTTTATGGAGGAAAAAAGCTATCAAGGGG
>JAFQII010000263.1 GCA_017397605.1 Clostridia bacterium | reverse complement strand
TTCTTTTCATAAAAAGCCTCCAAATTGTATATTTTGGAATAGTATATCACAAAGAACGGGCTTTGTCAACGCAAAGACACCCAAAGCCAAAAGCCTCGGGTGTCTGTTGCAAAAAGGTATCTGTATGAGTCAGGAAACAAACGTCTGCCGAGCTTCTTGTGCCGCAGGAGGACGGCACGGCTCACTCGTCATATGCTTGTACACAAAAACGGTCGCAATGTTCTGGCATACAGCAGGAAACGTTTTTTGCCGATAATTCTCATTCGGTTAGCATATGCTAACTATAGCAAAAACAGACGGATTTGTCAAGTGTTTTTCTAAAAAACTTTTTTAAAAAAACTTGTCGAAAACGCTTGACAAATCAAAAAAAGTGTGTTAAGATACCCTATGGTTAGCAAAGGCTAATCGATTTTTTCGCACTTCGGTTAGCGCACGCTAATCAAGATCGGGAAAGACGGGTGATTTTGCATGACTTTGAGAGAAGCAAACGAGGGTCAGGAGTATATCATCCGTGCCATCGAGACGGACGACGAGGAGCTAAACGCGTTTTTGTTCTCCTTGGGCTGTTACAGCGGCGAGACGATCACGGTCGTCTCCAAGCGCAAAAGCAGTCTGGTCGTCTCCATCAAGGACGGACGGTACAACATCGACAACCAATTGGCTGAAGCCATTTTGATTTGACCGATACGGCAGACAAACGGCGGCAGCCATGTTTGCCGCCAACGAGTTAGCCACTGCAAACTCACTGTTTCACATTCGTTTTAAGTTAAAAAACATACATTTTCGGAGGATCTCAACCATGAGAATCGCGTTGACCGGTAACCCCAACTCCGGCAAAACGACCATGTTCAACGCCCTCACCGGCAAAAACGAAAAAGTCGGCAACTGGGCAGGCGTCACGGTCGAAAAAAAGGAGCATCCCATCAAAAAGGCGTACTACAGCGGCGAGGAACAGTTGATCGCTGTTGACCTTCCCGGTGCGTACTCCATGTCCCCGTTTACCGGCGAGGAAAGCATCACCAGCTCTTATGTCAAAGAAGAAAACCCCGATGTCATCATCAACATCGTGGACGCAACCAATCTGAGCCGTTCGCTGTTCTTTACGACACAGCTTTTGGAGCTGGGCATTCCGATGGTCATCGCGCTCAACAAAAAAGACGTCAACGACAAAAAAGGCAACAAAATTGATGCTTCTGCCTTGTCCGAAAAGCTCGGTTGCCCCGTGGTGGATACCGTTTCCACCTCCGCAGACGGTTTAAAAGAAGTCGTTGCGGCGGCAGTCAAGGCTGTCGGCACCACGCAAAACGCCCCTTATCATCAGGGCGACGTCAATCTGGAAGACAAAGCGGCTGTCGAAGCGGCTGACCGCAAACGTTTTGAATACGTAAACAAAATCGTAAAAGAAGTCGAAAAGCGCAAAACGTTGACCAAGGACAAAAACGTCGGCGACAAGATCGACGCGGTGCTGACCAACAAATGGGCGGGCATTCCGATCTTTGCGGTCGTGATGTGGCTGGTGTTCCAGATCTCGCAGGCTTGGCTCGGCCCGTGGATCGCAGAGGGCTACGAGTTTGAAAACGGCACGGCGATCCCCGGTCTGGTGACGCTGATCGAACTGTTTGGCGAGTGGGTCGGCGGATTTATGGAAAACGCAAATCCGCTGTTGCAGACCATCGTGCTTGACGGTATCATCGGCGGTGTCGGTGCGGTCATCGGTTTCTTGCCGCTGGTCATGGTCATGTATTTCCTGCTGGCAATCCTGGAGGATTGCGGCTACATGTCCCGCGTGGCAGTGATTCTGGATCCGATCTTCAAAAAAGTCGGTCTCTCCGGTAAATCGGTCATTCCCTTTGTTGTCGGTACGGGCTGTGCAGTCCCCGGCATCATGGCATGCCGTACCATCCGCGACGAGCGCGAGCGCAGAGCAACCGCAATGCTCACGCCCTTTATGCCCTGCGGTGCGAAGATCCCCGTCATTGCTTTGTTTGCAGGCGCGTTCTTTGACAACGCAGGCTGGGTCAGTGCAGTTTCTTACTTCCTGGGCATTGCGCTCATCTTCTTCGGCGCATTGCTGATCAAGTGGATCTCCGGCTACAAATACAAAAAATCCTACTTTATTATCGAGCTTCCCGAATATAAGTTCCCCTCTCTTTGGGGCGCATGCAAATCCATGTTCAGCCGCGGCTGGGCATACATCGTCAAGGCAGGCACGATCATTCTGCTTTGCAACGCGATCATTACCATCATGGCAAACTACAGCTGGACGTTCCAAGCGGTAGAACAGGATCAGTCCATTCTGCATGACCTCGCTTCTCCCTTTGCCGTTCTGCTGGTGCCGCTCGGCTTTGGCATGTGGCAGTTGGCGGCGGCGGCAATCACCGGCTTTATCGCCAAGGAAGAAGTTGTCGGTACGCTCGCGGCAGTTTTTGCGATCTCCGAAAATGTCATCAGCGGCGACTTTGAGCTGTTGACGGTCGGCGGCGGCCAGGAGTTGTTTGGTATCACCGCATCCGCAGCTCTCGCTTATTTGTTCTTCAACCTGTTTACACCTCCCTGCTTTGCGGCAATCGGCGCAATGAACTCCGAGATCAAGAGCAAAAAGTGGCTGTTTGCAGGCATCGGCTTGCAGTTTGCGATTGCGTACGTGCTTTCCTTCTTCGTCTACCAGATCGGCACGCTGATTGCTACCGCATCCGTCGGCACGGGCTTTGTTCCCGGTCTGATCGCTGTCGTTGCGATCATCGCCGTAACGGTGTTCCTCGGTATGCGCTCCAACGCAAAAGCAAAAAAGGAATTTGCAGGTAAATAAAACTTACATCACACGAAAGGAGGCACACCATGCCTGTTGATCTTATCGTTTCGGTCATTCTGATCGCCATTCTGGGCGGTGTGATCTTCTACATCGTCCGTTCCAAAAAACGCGGCGACGTCTGCGTCGGCTGTCCGCACGCCAAGCAATGCAAGCGCGGCGGCGCGTGCGGCTCGCAGGAGAAAAAATGATAAACATGAGATGGCGTTTTGAGGCGCCGCCTCAAACTCCGCCAAAACCCCTTTTTGAAAAAAGGGGTTTTGGATTCCCGAAAAACTTGTTTGCTATGAGGTTTTTATGGAAAACTACATCATCGGCACTGTTTTGATCATTGCTTTGATCATCGGCGTGATCCATACGGTCAAGCATTTTCGCGGCGAGGGCGGCTGTTGCGGCGGCGGAAGCTACAAGCTCAAAAAGAAAAAGCTCGCACACGTGCAAT
>JAFQII010000262.1 GCA_017397605.1 Clostridia bacterium | reverse complement strand
TCAACCAAAGCCTCTTCGATGATGCCGTTCTTTACGTTAAGAGACAGCTTGCATCCGCCCTGCTGAGGTGCGCACCAGCCAATACCGTGGGTATAGCCGGAAATGTCGCTGATCTGTCTTGCCTGGATCCACTTGCCTTCCTCGGGCAGAGGAGCGGGACCGTGGTTAGGGCCATTCTTGACTACACACATTTCAGCCACTTCATGGCTGACTGCGTATTCGTAAGTCTCATTGCTCATGTTGTATATCTCCTTTTATTTTGGTATCGAATAAGTATAGTTGCTTACGCAATGATTTCGCCGTACACTTCACCGGAGAGTGCAGCAGCGTTTGCTTCGTCGGTGTCAAGATGAACCGCGGGAGCAAAATTATCGTTGACGCGAACGACAACTTCACCAAAGGTGAGCCCTCTTTCGCCTTCAACCTTGACGGAAACGATCTGCTTGTCCGAAAGACCCATTTCGTTTGCGGTAGCGGTGTCAAGATGTACATGGCGCTTTGCGGCGATGACGCCTTCGGTAATCTCGACTTCGCCTGCGGGACCGACAAGCTTGATGCCGGAGGTGCCTGCAATGTCGCCGGACTCACGGATGAGTGCATTGACACCGAGTGCTCTTGCGTCGGTCAGGGAGATCTCAACCTGCGTTGCTTTGCGGACAGGTCCGAGGATCAAAACATTTTTGATCGTGTTCTTGGGACCGACGAGGTCGATTCTCTCGTTGCTCGCGTACTGACCGGGTTGGGACAGCATTTTTTTGACAGTGAGCTCATTGCCTTCGCCGAGAAGAATCTTGAGATCAGCCTCAGACAGATGAACGTGTCTTGCGGAAGTTTCTACGACAATTTTTTTCATGTTATTTTCTACCTCCATGGTATTCTTTTACGTTCTTTTCAATTATACATCAAGAAAACAAAAAAGTAAATACATTTTTCTATAAAATTTTTATTGAAAATTCGAAAGATATGTGTTATAATACAAAATATGGTAACATGACCATCGTATATAAACAAGTTTTTGTTGTTTTTAGCTTTTGAAAAATAGAGAGGATTTGTTGGAATTATGGAAAACACGGTCGCAAAAAAAGTCGTCTTATCGGGCATTCAGCCTTCCGGTACGCTTACACTCGGAAATTATCTCGGCGCGTTGCGTAACTGGGCGCAGATGCAGGAAGACTATCTCTGCTACTACATGCTTGCCGATTTGCATACCATTACGGTCCGCCAGGTACCCGCAGAGTTCAGACAGAACTGCTTTAAAACTGCGGCGATCTATCTTGCGGCAGGTATTGATCCGCAAAAGAGCACGCTGTTTTTGCAGAGCATGGTTCCCGCACATTCTCAGCTTGCATGGGTTTTGGATTGCTATACCATGATGGGCGAGCTCAACCGTATGACGCAGTTTAAAGATAAATCCACCCGACATGAGGATCATATTAACGGCGGCCTTTATACCTATCCTGTTTTGATGGCTGCAGACATCTTGTTGTATCAGGCAGATCTTGTTCCGGTCGGAAAGGATCAGCTCCAGCATCTTGAGTTGACCCGTGATGTTGCAATTCGGTTTAACCACGCTTACAGCGAGACGTTCAAGATTCCGCGCGGCTTGACAAACGAAACCGGGGCAAAGATCATGTCCTTGTCCGAGCCTACCAAAAAGATGAGTAAATCCGAGATGGGCGACGGCACGATCTTTATGCTTGATAGCAAGGATGTTGTCATGCGCAAAATCCGCAAGGCAGTCACGGATTCCGACGGGGAAGTCCGTTATGCCGAAGGTAAGCATGGTATCAACAACCTGATGAGCATTTACAGTGCAATCACCGGAAAGTCGTTTGACGATATCGAGTCCGAGTTTGCGGGCAAGGGATACGGTGACTTTAAAGCCGCTGTCGGTGAAGTCGTTGCGGATGAACTTGGCAAGCTTCAGAGCGAGTACGAGCGTTATATGGCAGATAAAGCATACATCAATCAGCTTTTGATCGAGGGCTCCGAGCGTGCGTCTTACGTTGCACGCAAAACCCTCTCCAAGGTGTATCGCAAGGTCGGCTTTTATGATCCGACCAAATAATTGATTGTTGTATCAAGATTTCGAAAGAGAAAAGGAACGGATTATGGCAAAGAAAAACGAAGAATACGGTAATCAAAGCATATCGCTGCTCGAAGGAGCGGACCGCGTTCGTTTGCGTCCCGCTGTTATTTTCGGCTCGGACGGTCTTGAGGGATGCGAGCATTCTTTCTTTGAGATTCTTTCCAACTCGATCGACGAAGCGCGCGAGGGATACGGTAAGGTGATCAACGTTACGGTCGATTCCGACCGTGTGATGACGGTCGAGGATTTCGGACGCGGGGTTCCGCTTGATTGGAATGAGAAGTTTCAGCGTTATAACTGGGAGCTTGTTTACTGCGAGTTATATGCAGGCGGAAAATACGACAACCTTAACGGCGGTGCTTATGAGTATTCTCTCGGTTTAAACGGTTTGGGCGCTTGTGCGACGCAATATGCGTCCGAATTTATGGAGGTAACCTCATATCAGCGCGGAACACAGTACAGCATCCGCTTTGAAAAAGGCAATCCGGTTTGCGAACTCCAAAAATCGGATTGTCCCAAATCCAAATCCGGTACGGTTGTACGTTGGAAGAGTGACGCGGATGTATTTACGGACACCGAGATTCCGTATGACTTTTTTGTACGCACTTTGCGCAAGCAAGCGGTTGTCAATGCGGGATTAACACTAAACCTCAAGTGGCACAGTTCTGAGGGAACGGTTCAAACCGAGTCTTTTTGTTATGAAAACGGTATTGTGGATTATCTTTCCGAGTTGGTCGGCGAGACCGGCTTTACGGATATTCACCGCTATGCATGTGAGCGAGTCGGACGCGACAGACCCGATAAGCCCGATTATAAACTCAAGATTGAGTTTGCTTTCTGTTTTTCCAACGAGGTCAATCTTCAGGAATATTATCACAATTCTTCTTTTTTGGAATACGGTGGATGCCCCGATAAAGCGACGCGATCTGCTTTTGTCTATGCCATTGACAAGTATTGCGCCGAAAAGAGCAAGTATACCAAAAACGAGTCGAAAGTGACCTTTGACGATGTCAAAAACTCTTTGGCGCTCGTGATCAACTCGTTTTCTACGCAGGTTTCTTATGAAAACCAGACAAAGAAAGCGATCAACAACGCTTTTATTACCAAGGCGATGACCGATTTCTTTAAACAATCGCTGGATGCATTTTTTGCGGAAAATCCTGCATTTGCCGATAAGGTATGTCAGCAGGTTCTGATCAACAAGCGCTCCCGTGAGTCTGCAGATCAGATGCGTGTGAGTATCAAGAAGAAGCTCAACCAACCGATTGACAATATTTCCAACACGGTTGAGAAATTTGTCAATTGCCGTTCCAAAGATCCTGAGGAATGCGAGCTCTATATCGTAGAGGGAGACTCTGCATTG